>JAZUSW010000071.1:0-8315 GCA_045606925.1 Acutalibacteraceae bacterium
TTACCACTTATACCTATGATGCTCTTGGTCAGCTTGTAACGGAAACAGTTAATGGCATTACTACTAAGTTTGAGTACGACAATTACGGCAATATCAAAGCCAAAGGTGTAGTAGATGAGACTGGTGAGATTGCAGAAGCGACCAAGATTACCTATGCGTATGGCGATGAGCACTGGCACGATTTGCTGACAGCGTATAACGGTCAATCCATCACCTACGATGCGCAAGGTAACCCGACCTCGTATCTCGGTCACGAACTGACTTGGGAAAAGGGTAGACAGTTAAAATCTTTCGACAACATTGCATATACTTATAATGCAAACGGCATTCGAACCTTTAAAACAGTTGATGGTATTAAGCATACCTATACGCTGGACGGTACAAATATTCTTCGTGAAGAATGGAACGGCAATACTCTCATTCCTCTTTACGATAACGAGGAAACTGTTTGTGGTATTCTTTACAATAATGAGCCATATTATTTCCAAAAGAACCTACAGGGTGACATTATTGATATCCTCAACAAGGATGCTGAAACTGTTGCGAGATACTCATATGATGCATGGGGTGTCTGCACTGTAGCACAGGATGTTTCCGGTTGCAACATTGCAACCATCAACCCATTCCGCTATAGAGGTTATTACTATGACGAAGAAATTGGAATGTATTATTTGCAGTCGAGATATTATAATCCTATCATCGGTAGGTTTGTGAATGGGGATTCAACCGACTTTCTTACTTTATCGCACGATTGTTCATTAATTAATTTGTTTGCATATTGTTCAAATAATTCAGTTAATAATGAAGATTCTGCTGGATATGCAGGGTTTAGAGATTTATGGAATGCTATAAAAAGCTCGTTTGAATTTATCCAAAGTATCGCGGATCAGGCTTATTATGCTTGTCAAGGCGCAACCTCTATAAAACAAATTAAAAAATTAAGTAAGCAAAGCGGAAAGAGTCAGCGACAAATTATGCGCGAGTTAAAAAAATTGGCAGCTGATAGTGAACGCTGTTTCAAACATTTTAAAATTGCTGGAATTGTTATATCAGTTCTTTCTGTGGTAATTTTTGCTGTCTCATATTTACAATATGGAAAAAAATTATTCTCCGATGTATATGCATTAATTATAGATTTATTCATTGAGGCTGCAAACTGGCTTATATGCAAGCTCGCAGACCTTCTATGCAGGGCAATACCTGCCTGTGGCTTGATTATTGGTTTCGGAGTATCTTGGGCGATCGGAATGTTGATTTCTGCATTTTTCACAGCCTCTCGTAAGAAAAAAATGACCAAGCAATATATTGCTAAAATGAAAAAGAGCACACGATGGTATGATTGGTTTCTCAATCTGTTTTACAGTGTTCCTGCAGCTTTCTAAATTTGATAGTTAAAGCGCATCAGTTCTCTGGACTTGCTTTAGAAGGATGGTGCTTTTGCAATCGAGGTGTAACATGAAAAAATATTGCTTAAATTATAAGTTGCTTGTTTTGATGATACTTCCTGCTTTGGGGTCAATTTTCTCCGTTTGTTTTTTATTATTCACACCAAGCGTAGGAACATATTTGTGTGGGGCATTTTTATTTCCTTCATTGTTGGTCTCAACAATATTAGTAATTGTGGAACCTATATTTTATGTTATGAATCCTAAAGCAATCACAGTGAGAGGTGCCTTCAAACGCTACTGTATATCTTGGGAACAAATAAAATGTATTCATGAAAAATATGATCCCTTTTTTAACTTCCTATTTGTCAAAGATTATGTGTTGATTGTAAACAATTCGCTCAAGTGTTCACATAGATTTTTGCGTATAGTTAAATGCAGAAGAACACAGAAACTAATAAATCAATACGCCTTAATTTATGGAATTAATATAGTCGAATAACGGGGAACACAGAACACAGGGGAACGGTTAGCGTGAGAGTATACTATATATGGTAAAAATAGTTTTCAAAATCCTCATATAGACTCTCATATTGTTGTGTGCGATGCAAAATCATGCGGGGTTCTATGTGTTAAACGAACCTAATATATTGTGCCAAATAAATAAACCCTTGATAAACTTTTCGTTTATCAAGGGTTTATTTTTACAGTTTTAATTCTACTGTGTTCTTTGTTTGCTCATATTCGCGGTATGTAACGTGGGCTGTATCAAACATTTGCTTTGCCGCTTTGGTAGAATCGGTATTGGCGTATTTATCGCACATATAAATTACCTCTTTAACACCTGCTTGGATAAGCGCTTTAGCGCACTCGTTACAGGGGAAAAGGGTTGTGTATACTTTGCTGTTTTTGAGTGAGCCGCCGCTGTAGTTTAAAATGGCATTAAGCTCGGCGTGGCATACAAACATATATTTTGTATTGAGAGCATCGCCCTCGCGGTCCCACGGAAAAAGGTCATCACTGCAAAAGCGCGGCATACCGTTATAACCAACCGACATTATTTTGTTATCTTCACTTACAATACAGGCGCCAACCTGAGTTGAGGGGTCCTTACTGCGCTGTGAAGAAAGTAGGGCAATGCCCATAAAATATTCATCCCAAGTTAAATAAGTTTCTCTTTTCAGAAAAATCACCTCAAAAACTCTTTTTTTCTATTTTAATACATTTTTTGCGTTTGTGCAACAAAATTTTAAAAACACTAAATATTAATGGTACAGGTCTATTATTTCCAATAATTCGCAGGGCTTGTTTATCAGATGCTTTGCGCCGTTTTGCAGCAGTTCATCTTTCGTTCTGAATCCCCATAAAACACCAACGGGCAGTGCGCCGCAATTAACACCCGTTCTCACATCCATACCCGAGTCGCCTATGAATATACATTCTTCGGGTTTAACGCCCATTTCTTTCATCGCTAAAAGAGTCAAGGTAGGGTCGGGCTTTGTGGGTATCTCGGGGCGTTGACCAAATACAAACTCAAAGGTGTCGGGTAAAGTGTTGTTGACAACCTCTTTTGCGGGGCCATCGGCTTTGTTTGAAACAACCGCAACCGCTATACCTTTTTCTTTCAGTGCGCAAATAAGTTCTTTTATGCCCTGGTAAACATAGGTTTTATCGTTCCAATGAACACTATAATACTCTAAAAATTCTTTATGTACACGATTTAGTGTTTCGGCATCACGGTTTTCCTCAGGCAAAATACGAAAAATAAGTTTGGGTATACCGTTACCTACAAAGTATTTGTATTTTTCGGTTTCGTGGGTGGGAAATCCAAATTTTGCCAACGCGTGATTACCGGCATTTGCCAAATCTTCAAGCGAATTTACAAGCGTACCGTCTAAATCGAAAATTACTGCCTTTATCATAAAAACACCCCAAATCTTATGTAATTATACCACCAAAAAGCCAATTTTCAAATGTTTTCGAAAAAATAGATAAAAATAAAAAAAATACTTGCATTATGAGCATCTTTGTGGTATTATATCTTTTGCTAATGCTAATTAAGGAGGTGCAGACTATGGCAAAATGTGATTTCTGCAACAAACAGGTTACTTTCGGAATTAAGGTTTCTCACTCACACAGACGTTCAAACAGAACATGGCAGCCCAATGTTAAAAAGGTTAAGGCAATCGTAAACGGTACACCGTGTCGTGTAAATGCCTGCACCCGTTGTTTACGTTCAGGCAAGGTTACCCGCGCTATCTAAGGGACCTAATCTTAATTAAAGTTAATCGAAGCGGTGTGTTCTTTCGGGCACACCGCTTTCTATCGGTAAGGAGACGTTTTTATGTATGATATAGCGGTTATTGGCGGCGGTATAGGCGGTCTTATGGCGGCATACCGTGCAAAGCAAAATTCACCCGACAGCAAGATAATAATTTTAGAAAAGGGCTTTACACTGGATAAGCGTCATTGCCCCGCAGGGCACAATAAAAAGTGTGTCCACTGTAATATTTGCAGTATAACAAGCGGATATGCCGGTGCCGGCGCTTTTTCTGACGGCAAGTTTAATCTCGGTACTGCATACGGCGGTACCATGGGGGAAGAACTTGGCGAATATACTGCAATGAAATATATAAACGCTGTTGATGATATTTTGAGGAATTTTTCCGATGATTATCCCGAGCTTTATAAATCAAATGAAGACCTAAAACTTAAATGTTTGCAAAACAATTTGCGGCTTCTTGATATGAATGTAAGACATTTGGGTACCGATAAAAATTATTCAACCATGCTAAATTTAATTGAATGGTTGCGGGAAAACGATGTGGAGCTTACCGATTTAACCGAGTGCTTGGATATCGAACGGAAAGACGGTATTTATACAGTTAAATCCAGTCGTAAGGGTGAGGAAAAACTTATAGATGCCAAAAATGTTATTATAGCAACAGGTCGCGGCGGTGCCGATTTTGTATCGGGCATTTGCGAAAAGTTTGGTATAAAGATTGAGGCAAATTCGGTAGATATAGGTGTGCGTGTTGAAATGAAGGATTCTATTTGGCGCGAGTTTTCCGAAAAAATTTACGAGCCAAAAATACTTTATCGCACCAAGACATTTGAAGATAGGACCCGTATGTTCTGCTTTAATCAGGGCGGTCTTGTATCGGCGGAGAATAACGGCGGTGTTATCACTGCCAACGGTCACTCTTTTGCGCAAAGCGATAAAAAAACCGACAACTGTAACTTTGCAATTCTTTCATCTATTCATTTTGCGGGAGATTTTACAAAGCCCACCGAGTATGCAATCAATATCGCTCGCAATATGAACTTTGCGGGTGAAGGCAATATAATCGTTCAGCGCTTCGGTGACTTGATAAGGGGTAGACGCACCAATGACCACCGACTGTCAGCAAACAGCGTTATCCCTACGCTCAAAGCGTTTGCAGGGGATTTGTCGATAGTTTTACCGTACCGTGCGCTTACTAATATAATTGAGACAATTTATGCGCTCGATAAGGTAGCCCCAGGTTGTGCTAATGATGACACCTTGCTTTACGGATGTGAAAACAAGTATTACTCCATAAAACCCGTGCATAACGGCAATTTTGAGATTATGGAGGGTATGTATTTAATAGGTGACGGCAGCGGTATTACACGCGGACTTTCACAAAGCGGCGCTATGGGACTTTATGTTGCCGATAAAATTTATAATATTGAAGCGTAACAAAAAAGGACTCGTAAGAGTCCTTTTTTGTTAGTATCTGAAACTTTTTGGGTTTTTTTGGGCATATTCATAAAGTGCTTGATAAGCTTTATATTTTGGTATGCTGAAATATTGAAAGCTCTTATACTTTTTATTATAATCGAGAACTTCTTTTGACAAATCGTTTTTAATATCTTCTTCATTTAAATCAAAATACTTTTCGGTATAACATTCTTTTAAATATCCTTTTGCAAGGTTTCTGGTACTGTAGTTTTTAGTACTTTGCGATAATTTTACAAGGTACGGTACACCCTCATCACCTAAATCGGCTATGGCAGATACATCTATGGTTGAAAGCGTATTATTCATATAACACTCATAGTTATATCGTGCGGCAACGGCGTTAATATTTACTGTTCCTAAAATAAACAGTATTATCGCGGCGGATAATAAAGCAATTTTGAGCACCTTGGTTTTTTGTATGTATATCTTAAATATAATCGCGGCAAAAACTATCATTATAAAAATGATAAAGGCGCTGGTAGTGATACGAAGGATTGTCATACCAAATTCACTTATATAAAGAACCATTTTTGAGATGGCCGTTACGCAAATAATCAGGGTGAAAACTGATATGAAAGTGCAAAGTATTTTAATAGTAACAGGGATTTTTCCGTTTTTGGAAGAGAATAACAGGCTTAAAGCTATGATAATGAGATTGATTACCGAAATTGCGCAAAGTTCAAAGAAACCGCGTCTTGCATATGCGGCAACCGTAAGCTTGTATCCTTCGGGGAGTATGGAATTGAAAGCGCTGAAAAAGTATGCAAGCTGTGAAAACAAATATAGTAAATAAGCCAATGAAACAACCGATAAAAACGATGCAACAAATACTGTTTCAATTCGGTTTATTTCAGGTAAATTTATGTCTCGGTTCTTTACTTTTTTTAATGTAAGTCCGTATGAAACAGCAAATGCAGCAAGGACCAAACCCAATACCGTTTTAGCAAAGGTCGGTACAGCACCCTCTACAATAATGTTTACTATACCGTTAAATGCCAAGTCGGCGGATGATAAAAGGGAAATTACTATTATTAAAACAGGTATTGCACAAGCTACACCGATAAGTATTTTACAAATAGTGTTTTGAGCTCCGTTTTTCTTTAAAAACAGAGATTTTATCGATAGCGGAATATTAAACAAGGCAGAGGCAACGGAAACAAAGATTCTTTTAATGCCCCAATTTTGTTCTTTATTTGCAACAGCATCAAAAAGCACAAAGCATAGCAACACAATTTCGACTATACTAAAAAAGCGGACACTGCCGTTTGATGTAGCTACAAAGTTAAACGAGTTTGCCAACGCTAAAACTCCGCAAGAAATTGCCGTTACGCGTATTTTATTTCCTTTACCCAAATATACAAAAAACACAAAAATGAGCATAAGCGTAGATAAGCAAAAGCCCAGCGCGACATTTCCGAACAGACCGAATAAAACTGTAAAAATACAGCCAACCGCACATAATGCGGTAAAAATAAAGTCTTTTTTATCAAATTCAAAAGGTGTTTCGCAGTTTTTATCATCAAGTATTTCGTTTACCTTATTTTCTTCCATAAAAATTACTCCTTAACATATTTAATAATGTCACCGGGCTGACAGTCAAGTGCTTTGCAAAGTGCCTCCAAGGTCGAAAAACGGATTGCTTTTGCTTTACCTGTTTTTAAAATAGAAAGGTTAGCAGGGGTAATGCCTATTTTTTCGGAGAGTTCCAGTGAAGACATTTTTTTCATAGCCAACAATACTTCAATATCAATTTCTATCATAATACCACCCCTATATCGTAAGCTCGTTTTCTTCACGCAGTGCTACAGCGCTTTGAAAAGCGTTTTTTACAACGCGAAGCATAAGTCCAATAAAACCTGCGGCAACGGCAATAAACGAGTAAGGGATATAAAAGAAACCGCTTACAAGTGTGATAATCGCCACCACAATGCAACACCACGAAATACGGCGAAGGTATTTTACATTTTTTTCGGTAAATATTTGCTCGTTTTTAATGTTAAATAAAAGCCGAATCAGACTGTAAAGTGTAATGTAACCCAAAACGGCGCTTGGATAAAAGGCAAATTTAAACAGGGTTACGGCATCGTAAATCTGAAACGAGCCGTTCCAACCTCGATAATAGGTAAACCACATTCTAATAAACCAAGGCCCTAAAAACACAAGCGCAGTTAATACGGTTAAAAAGATAAAGCAAATAACAATCGATAAAATTACCGAGCTTTTTTTATTCCACATAAAATTTACCTCCAATGGATTTTTCTACCTATATGTTAACACTGAATTTATCGTTTGTCAATAAAAAATTATCGAAAAACGATAATTTTAGCAAAAAACAAAAAAGATAGGATTTAATTTCCTATCTTTTTTTGTTTATAATTCTATCAAATTTTTCAGTTCTTCTTCCGTAATTATTTTAACACCGAGCGTTTCGGCTTTGCTTTTTTTACTGCCTGCATCTTCACCGCAAAGCAGGAAATCGGTTTTTTTGGAAACGCTTCCCGAAACCTTCGCGCCGAGATTTTGCATTTTTTCGGTTAAACCATCGCGGTTAAGCGTAGAAAACTTGCCGGTTATAACCACGGTTTTGCCAAAGAACATATTATCGGTATCGATGTCGTTCTTTTCTGCTTCTTTCACCGTTAAAATTGTTAAAAGCTCATCAAATTCCTTGCGGTTATCGGGGTTTTCAAACCATTCGTGTATGGCATCGTTTATGGTTTCCCCGAATCCGTCAATGGCGGTAAAATCAAAGCCATTATCGGTCTTTGTCAAAAATTCGTTTATATTGCCGAATAAATCTTCAATAATCTTTGCGGCGCTTTTGCCGAGCAAGGGGATATTCATTGCGACCAAAAGTGAAGAAAGAGTAGTATTTTTTGCCTTTTCCAAAGAATCGCACAAATTGTTGTATGATTTGTCCCCAAATCCGTCCATACTTATAATATCGGCTTTGTGTTCGGGTAAACGGAAAATATCGGCAAGTGTGTTTAGCCATCCGAGTGACATAAATCTTATAAGTGTGGCTTCACTGAGTCCTTCTATATTAAGCGCACTCTTGCTGACAAAATGTGTAAACTTCTTTATTTGTCTGCCCGGGCAGTTCTCGTTACTGCAATAAAGCACCTTGATTTCGGCATCTCCGTTAAGCGTGGTTTTTACTGCGGTGT
>JAZUSW010000072.1:0-32163 GCA_045606925.1 Acutalibacteraceae bacterium
CCCGAAGGTACACTCTTTATATGGTGACCCATCGGAGATTCGAACTCCGGACACCTTGATTAAAAGTCAAGTGCTCTGCCAGCTGAGCTAATGGATCAAATTTGCGACTTGTATATTATATCAACCAAATTAAGTATTGTCAATACTTTTCTTTTATATTCTTTAAAAAAATTATCCACGCAAAAAATGTTTCGCGTGGATAACAAATTGCTATTTAGAATTCACAAGCAAACCGCCGAAAAATGTTTGCGAATCTTCCTCAAATTCTATTTTTACGGTATGGTTACCTTCGGTTAAATCGTGTGCCAACATAAATACCTGTGTATGTGCGTACATCTGAAAAGCCCACGATTTTGAATTAACTGCGAGTTCTTTCCATTCACCACCATCTATCTGATAACGGAGTTTAAAGCTTTTTTTGCCACCTTTAATATCAAACAAAAAGCCCAGCGCGGTGCCGCTGAATTCACCTGTTATGGTGGCTTCGCCTGTAACATCGATACAGTTTTCCGCTAACCTTATGCTTTTTGTACCGGTAATCATTGTATCATACATATTTACCGATATTGGCTTGGCGGCAACCACCGCTTTACCCGAAAGTTTGAGATTGTCGGCGGTAATTATTTTTGGACTTGTAATAAGATTTTTATAATGCGGCTGTGACAAATTCGCCTTATAATCGTAAAGCTTCCAATCCTTTACATCAAATGTCAACATTTCTTGAAGAGACGGTTTTATGGTATCAAAATACACCTGATAGCCCGCCGCACTAGGATGCAAATTATCGGCTGTGTAATAGTAAGTACCGGCGGCTTCATCAACATTGCCGCACTTTTCCTTCTTGGCATTTCTTAAAGGGCGTCCAACATCGATATACGGTATATTATACTTCTCGGCAATCTCTTTATACGCCTTCATAGAATCACTTTTATAAGCAACATTTGTAGACAAAAAAACTATTTCGGCATAAGGGTTTTTGTCCCAAATATTGCGAATTAAAGACTCTATTTGAACCAGTAAATCTTCCTTTGTCTGTGTTTCGTAAATCCAATCATTTGTTGTGTACTCAATAAATATCAAATCGGGCATATCGTGTCCGTTTTCATTCATTAAAGTAGCATCCAAACGGAAAAGGCCATAGTTTGTTGCCGTGTCTGAAACACCTGCATTAACTGTCTCAATAGTAGCATCCGGATATTCTTCCTTAAACCAATTTGATATGCGATTAACATACGAAAGTGTTATATCACCTTTTTGTGAAGCAACAATTTTTGCCGCAGAACTACCTAAAGTAATAGACCCTCCAAAATAACCTATTGTTAGCTTTTTATCACCGCTGAAAAGCAGTTTAAAGGTATTTGAAAGCTGAGTTTCAGCAGCGGCGGCGCCGTATTCCACCGTTAAGGGACCTTGCGGTTTACTGTTTTTCCCCGGCTCTTCAACATTTGTTTTTTGTACCATATTACACCCCATCAAACAAGTAGCAATAAGCAAAACCAATGCAATTAATCTTTTCATTATGCTTTTTCTCCTTATTTTTAAGGTAATATTAACACACCTGTTCACTCTTTACAACCAACAATTTTGCATAAAGAACCCGAACAAACAGCGTTGTTCGGAACGCTCACTTAGGGCTCCTTCTATTTAACTACAATGTTTACAAGTTTTTTAGGAACATAAAGTTCTTTAATAACGGCCTTGCCGTCAATTTCTTTTGCAACATTTCCATCCTGTTTTGCAAATGCTATGGCATCGGCAGCCGAAATATCAGCAGCCACATTTATACGCGCACGAATTTTTCCGTTTACCTGTATTGCAATCTCAACTGCCGAATCCACACACTTGGATTCATCAAATACAGGCCAGTTTGTCGCATTGAGTTGACCTTCAAAACCTGCATTTACCCACATTTCTTCGGTAATATGCGGAGCGAAGGGATTAAGAAGAATAATAAGTGTTTTAAACTCATCACGCGTAATCTTTCCACTTGCGGCTATATTGTTAAGAAGCGCCATCAATGCCGCAATCGCAGTATTCATTTTAAGCTCTTCTATATCCTCGGTAACCTTTTTAATGGTACGATGCATTTCGCTTTCAAGCTCCTTGCGATAGCCCGATTCATCGGTCATAATATCGGCTAACGCCCAAATTCTTTCAAGGAAACGCTTACATCCCTTTATTGATGCCGAGCTCCACGGTGCCGCCTTTTCAAAATCGCCTATAAACATCTCATAAAGGCGCATTGTATCGGCGCCGTAATCTCTGACAATCTCATCCGGATTTACGACATTACCACGCGATTTAGACATTTTTTCGCCGTTTTCACCGAGTATCATACCGTGGCTTGTGCGCTTTGCATACGGTTCCGCATTCGGTACTACGCCTATATCATAAAGGAATTTATGCCAAAAACGGCTATACAAAAGGTGAAGGGTTGTATGCTCCATACCGCCGTTGTACCAGTCAACAGGTCCCCAGTATTCGAGCGCCTCTTTTGAAGCTAACGCATCGTTATTATGCGGGTCACAGTAGCGCAAGAAATACCAAGAAGAACCCGCCCATTGCGGCATTGTATCGGTTTCACGAAGCGCTGCACCGCCGCAAACAGGACAAGTAGTATTTACCCAATCGGTAATCTTAGCAAGTGGTGACTCGCCTGTATCGGTCGGCTCATAAGAATCAACATTAGGTAACAAAAGCGGTAACTCGCTCTCGGGAATCGGTACATAGCCACACTTTGAGCAGTTAACCATAGGAATCGGCTCACCCCAATAGCGTTGGCGCGAGAACACCCAGTCACGAAGCTTATAGTTTATCTTTTTCTCACCCAAATTTCTTTCAATCAACCACTCGGCAATCTTAACTTTGGCATCATCAACCGATAAACCGTTTAAGAAACCTGAATTTACCATAATGCCCTTGTCGCAATCGGTGTATGCGGCTTTTGTTACATCACCGCCGGCTACAACCTCTATTATTGGCAAACCGAATTTTGTTGCAAATTCCCAGTCGCGTTGGTCGTGTCCGGGAACGCCCATAACACAACCTGTACCGTAAGAAATAAGCACATAGTCGGATACAAAAATCGGTATTTCGGTATCATTTACAGGGTTAATTGCCATAACCCCATCTAATTTTACACCGGTTTTATCCTTGGCAAGTTCTGTTCTTTCAAAATCGGATTTTTTAGCCGATGCCGCTTGATATTCGCGCACGGCATCAATATTTTTAATGCTATTCGCCCACTTTTCAATAATCGGATGCTCGGGAGAAATAACAACATAGGTTACACCAAAAAGTGTATCTGCGCGTGTTGAATAAACCTCGAATCCATCACCCAAGGTTGTAGCAAATTTAATTTGAGTGCCTTCTGAGCGGCCTATCCAGTTGCGTTGTTGTGTTTTAACACGGTCAATAAAGTTTACTTCATTAAGTCCGTCAAGGAGTTTACCTGCATAGTCGGTAATTTTCAGCATCCACTGACTTTTAACCTTATGTACAACCTCACTGCCGCAGCGCTCACAACCGCCGTTTACTACCTCTTCGTTAGCAAGTACACACTTACACGAAGTACACCAGTTTACCGACATTTCTTTTTTATATGCCAAGCCGTGCTTGTAAAGTTGCAAAAATATCCACTGTGTCCACTTATAATATTCGGGGTCGGTAGTGTTTATTTCCCTACTCCAATCAAATGAGAACCCAAGAGATTTTAACTGCTCTTTAAAATGGGCAATATTATCCCTTGTTACTATTTCGGGATGAATATGGTTCTTTATCGCATAGTTTTCGGTGGGCAAGCCAAAAGCATCCCAACCCATAGGATAGAGAACATTATAGCCCTGTAAACGCTTTTTACGGGCAACTATATCAAGCGCTGTATATGAACGCGGATGACCTACGTGAAGGCCCTGACCCGATGGATAAGGAAACTCTACAAGGCCGAAAAATTTAGGTTTTGAATAGTCTTCACCAACCTTAAATGTTTCCTGTGTATCCCATATTTTTTGCCATTTCTTTTCGATTTCAGTGTAATTATACTTTGCCATTTTTACTTCTCCTGTTCGCTAACTAAGATACTTTCAAGGTCAATAGGGGTGCCATCTGCCCACATTTTATCAAGATTATAAAATTCTCTTGCTTCGCGGCTGAAAACGTGAACAATCACGCCCTCATAGTCAAGCAACACCCAACCTGTAGATTTTCCTTCTATATGGTGTGGCTCTACACCCTGCTCGGCCAGTTTAAATTCCACCTCATCAGCAAGTGCCCTGACATGTGTTGAGGATGTAGCGGTTGCGAGTAAAAAATACTCGGTGAGCACCGTTAAATCGTCTATTTTAAGTGCCGCTAAATTTGTCGCCTTTTTATCGTTTAATGCGTTTGCCGCAATATTTAAAATTTTAACAGATTCCATTTATTTACCCCTTTTCATTATGTCATTATACGCCATAAAAGTGTCCGAATGTATTTGGCAACGCTTTTCCACCAACTCGTTAATGGTATAAGAAAGCGCATATTCCATCGCTTCTTCCATAGATTTATCTACCTTTTCGCGCATAACGTCAACATCCGGATAATCACGGTCCGCGGATGTGAAATCGGCAAGATACAAAATCTTTTCAAATGTTGTCATACCTGCCTTTGCCGTTGTGTGATAACGCACCGCACTTAATATCTGGCTATCCGTAATTTTTAGAACATTCTCTATATATCCTGCGCCGGTTACTGCATGCCATAATTTTTCGCTGTTTTTGGTTATTTCGTCAAGCATTATACCAAACCGACTAAAAAAATGCAACTGTTGTTCTTTGGAAGCCGTTTTGGTTATATCGTGCAAAAGACCCGCAAGATACGCTTTTTCGCAGTCGGCGCCGTATTTTAGTGCCAGGCGTTTTGCTTCTTGCGCCACACAAAGTGAGTGTATATATCTTTTCTCGGTAAGGCGCTCTCGCAGAATTTCCTTAATTTTTTCGTAATCCATTTATCTGTCTCCGTATAAATCATTGTCTCTTATATACTCTAACACGCATTTTGGCAAATATTTTAAGAGATATTCATCATTATTGATATTTTGCCTGATTTCGGTTGAAGATACACCCATAATATGACTTTTAAGAACATTTATTACCGCGCCCTCGTTTATCAAGTCGCGCACTGCCTCATCAAACTGTGCATTATCAATACCCACACGGCGAATAGCGATAATTTCGGTGCTTTTAATTATTTCCCTATACTTATACCATTCTTTAAATGTAACAATCATATCGCCGCCGCAAACCAGCGCAAACTGTTCTTGCGGGTTGTTACTGCGAAGATGGCGCAATGTATCATAGGTATAACTCCTGCCGCCGCGAAGAAGCTCGGCATCGCTTACCACAACATTTTCTACACCGCTAAGCGCCAATTTACACATTTCAAGACGGTCGGCATCACAAGCCAGATTGTCACTGATTTTGTGTGGCGGTGTAGCTGTTGGCATAACTAATACCTGTTTTGTTGTAGGCAATGCCAACACATTTTGTACTATTTCTAAATGAGCGTAATGTATGGGGTTGAATGTTCCCCCGAAAATAACAGTTTTTTTCATACTATTTTACAAGATAAATTTGTTTATTATCTTTGCTTTCTCTGTAAAGTACTATCTTTGTTCCGATAACCTGTACAACATCGGCGCTTATTTTTTCAGCGATTTGGTCAGCACTCTCGCGTGAAGACAAGGGGGATGTTTCGAGTGTGCGGATTTTTATAAGCTCACGAGCCGTCAAAGCATCATCAATTTGCTTAAAGGTTTGCTCGGTTATACCGCCCTTACCTATTTGCAAAATCGTATCCATTGTATTTGCCATACCGCGAAGTTGTGCTCTTTGTTTGCTTGTTAACATCTTTATCACCTTTAAATGTACTTTTTAATTTCTTCTTTGAATTTTGCTATTGCTCTTGCCCTATGGCTGACGGCATTTTTAACCTCTGGCGGTACAACACCAAAGCAACCGTACTCGGTTACAAAAAGCGGGTCATAACCAAAGCCGCCGTCTCCGTTTGGCTTTGTATCAATTATACCTTCTACCGCGCCCTCTACAGTAAATTCCCTGCCGTCAGGGAAAACACAGGCGATTGCCGACACAAAACGGGCTGTGCGTTTTTCGTGCGGTACGCCTTCCAACTCCTTTAAAAGTTTTTGATTATTGGCATTGTCATCTCCGTGTTCACCCGCATAACGCGCCGAATATATACCGGGGGCGCCGTTTAAATAATCAACACAAAGTCCCGAATCATCGGCGATAGACGGCATACCTGTAAACCTGCATCCCTCTCGTGCCTTTATAAGCGCATTTTCACAAAAAGTAGTACCCGTTTCATCCGCCTCGGGAAGCGACTCGGCAAGGTCTTTTTCGCCGCAGATTGATATACTGCTACCCTCGAAAATTTTGGCAAATTCCCCTAACTTGTGAGCGTTTTTTGTAGCTACGAAAAATTTCATTTTAGTTTTCCTCATCAAATAAACTGTTTGCAAATTCTATACTGTCAAAGGGTTGCAAATCATCAATGCCCTCACCCACGCCAACATACTTTACGGGTATTGAAAGTTCATTGTTGATTGAAATTACAATGCCGC
Organism: Acutalibacteraceae bacterium; assembly: GCA_045606925.1. GTDB lineage: Bacteria > Bacillota > Clostridia > Oscillospirales > Acutalibacteraceae > SIG565. The sequence continues at coordinate 6,620 of JAZUSW010000072.1, forward strand.
CCTTAGCGGTACCGTCAAGTTTTGTGAGCACTATACCCGTAACATCGGTGACCTTGCTGAATTCCCGTGCTTGATTTACTGCATTTTGACCTGTTGATGCATCTAAAACCAACAGTGTTTCTTTATTTGCATCGGGTAACTCGCGATTTATTACACGGTTCATTTTTGCAAGTTCATCCATTAAATTTTTCTTGTTATGGAGGCGACCTGCCGTATCACAAATAATTACATCGGCGCGGCGTGATTTTGCCGAAGCAATAGTATCAAACACAACTGAGGCAGGGTCGGTACCTGCAATACTGCTTACAATATGGGTATTGCTGCGGTTTGCCCACTCTGTGAGTTGCTCAATAGCGGCGGCACGGAATGTATCGGCAGCGCCAAGAACCACATTTTTGCCTTGCTTTTTTAGTAGTGATGCAAGTTTACCGATGGTTGTGGTTTTGCCTACACCGTTGACACCGATAACCATTATAATTGAAGGCGATGTGCTGATATCAAGGGCGCTATCTCCCTTTAACATATCGGCAATAATCTCTTTCATAGAGTCCTTTATAACGGTAGGGTCGGTAATGCCTTCTGCCTTAATTTTTGCGCGTAGTTTATCGCAAATATCGGTAGCCGTAGCAACACCTATATCCGAAGTTATAAGTATCTCTTCAAGCTCACTGAACAGTTCTTCATCAATTTTTGTGAAACTGTTTACAACTGCATTTATATTATTTACGAGTGCGTTGCGGGTTTTTGCCAACCCGCTTTTAATTTTACTGAAAAAGCCCATTATAGCTCTCCCTTTAAAAGTTTTTTCTCAAGTTCCGACACATTAAGTTCAAGGAGTTTTGTAACACCCTTTTCCTGCATTGTAACACCGTAAAGCATATCAGCCGCTTCCATAGTACCGCGGCGGTGTGTTACGCAAATAAACTGTGTTGCAAAATCGGATTTTCTCATATACTGTGCAAATCTCTCAACATTTATATCGTCAAGTGCAGTATCAACCTCATCCAAGAAGCAGAAAGGCGGAGCATTAACATTCATAATTGCAAAGTAGATAGAAAGTGCAACCAGCGCCTTTTCACCGCCCGAAAGTCCATCAAGACTCGGCACATTTTTACCCGGCAATTTGGCATTAATATCGATGCCGCTTTCCAGTATGTTATCAGGGTCGGTAAGCACAAGCTGAGCACTGCCGCCGCCGAAAAGCTCGGTGAAGGTCTTGGAGAAACACTCGTTTATACGGTTAAATCCGATTACAAACATCTCTTGCATTTGTGAAGTTAACTGATTGATAAGTTTATTGAGTTCTGACCTTGAACGCTCAACATCATCAATTTGTTCCTTCATAAAGTTATAGCGTTCGCTAACCTCTTTATATTCCTCAATAGCCGAAACATTAACATTGCCAAGATTTTTAATTTTATTCTTGGTTTCGGTAAGCTGGCGTTTTGCGTCGGAGGGATTTTCTATTGTTATGCCCATATTTTCGGCATCACTTCTGGTTAGCCCGTACTCATCAAACAACTGCCTTATTACATTGTCATACTCTTCGAGCATAGTGGCTCTACGCTCGGTAAGACGGGCAAGTTCGCCACCGATTTTTTCACGCTCTAAGGTTTTATCTCGCTCATCCGTGCGCATTTCGGTGGTTTGTTTTTCAAGGTCATTACGCTGTAAAGTAAATTCACCGATTTCGTTTTCGTAAAGGGTGATATTTTTCTTAATTTCCTCGATTGCCACCTGAATATTTGTAATATCACTTTTCTTTGCATCGTTTTGTTTGGTAAACTCGGCAATTTCGCCCAAAATTTCGTTAATTCTTGTTTCGCGGTTATTAAGGGCCTGCTCAATAGATGCTGCACTTAAAACGAGAGTTTCCTTATCCTTTGATGCCTCAATTACATTAAGTTTAAGGGCGGTGATTTTTTCGGTAATCTCATCGCGTTTTACCGAAATATCATCTCTGCCGCCGACGGTTGCCTCAATTTTACCCTGTATTTTTGCTTTTTCAAGTTCCAACTCGGTAATTATTTTATCTGCATTCTCCGCCGAAATTCTCAAAGCATTTTTCTTCTCTTCACCCAATGCCTTTTCGGTATTGTATTGCTCAAGCAACTGCTCTGCGGCAAGACGAATATCACCGATGCGTTTAAGCTCGGCAACGGCTCTTATCTTATCTTCGGTAGCGGTTTTAAGCACATCACGCGCCGACAAAATATCGGCTTCCACCTTGGCTAATTCTTCGCTCGAAAGATTGTATTCGTTCTCTATTCTTGCGGCTTTATCATTGAGTTTACCGATGTCGGAATTGATACGCTTAATATCTTCTTTTCGGCTTAAAAGTCCTGCATTTTTAATAAGAGAACCGCCTGTTAACGAGCCACCTGCATTTATAACCTGTCCATCCAATGATACCACCTTAAAGTGATAATTGAACTTTTTGGCAAGTGTGGCGGCCGAATCAATATCTTCTGTTACCACAACTGCGCCAAGCAAATAGCGGATAATTTCACGGTATTTTGACTCGCAATCAATCAAATCGGCAGCAATGCCAACAAAGCCGAAAACATTTTCATATCCTTTTTCGGTAAACTCACGCGCTTTTATTGATGAAATCGGTAAAAATGTAGCGCGTCCCGCATTACTTTCTTTAAGTTTGCCGATAGCCCGTTTTGCATCGGATTCGGTTTCAACAACTATGTTTTGAAGAGCATTACCAAGCGCAGTTTCAACTGCTACGGCATACTCTTTTTTAACATTTATAATGCCTGCAACGGGACCGTGTACACCACGCAAAATCCCACTCTTTGCATCTTCCATTACCGATTTTACCGAGTGCGTAAAGCCCTCCATATTCTTTTCAAGGTCTTGTAAAATCTGAATACGGCGTTTCTTTGCCTCAATATCTAAGCGCACATTATCCAAATCGGTTTTTAAGGTATCAACCTTTTCCTTGCGCGTTGCAAAACGCAGTTCATAGCCCTTTAAGGCATTTTCGCACTCTTTTATATTATCATCAAGGTCTGCAACCCATTTCTCATTCTCGGAAAACTCGTTATCAAGTGCCGTTTTTTCGGCTGATTTTTCGACAATTAATTTATCCAAGCCCTCGGCTCTTTGATTGATTTCATCAATAGCCGAAAGGGATGTTAATTTTGTAACGCGCTTATCCGAGCAGGATACCGATATTTCATTTAATTTTTGCGATAATTCTTCAATAACTTTTGAAAACTTTTCGCTATCGGTTAAAAGGCCGTTAAGGGTGCGCTCGGCCTCTATCAAATCGTTATTGAGTTTATCTATTTCCGATTGTTTAAGCTCGGCGGCATCAAGATTTGCCTTAATTTGTGCCTTTGCCTCGTTATCCGAGTTTTTAAGACTCTCTATTTCACCGTTTAAACGCTCAATAGATACATTGTTATGTAGAATATCGTTCTCAACTACCGATATGCTACCCGTAAGTGTTGCTGCCTGTTCGCCGAGACGGGCAATTTCCTGGCGCTTTTGGTCGATTTTAACCGATAATTCGGACGACAATTCGGCATTTTTTTCGGTTGTTTCATAAAACTCGGCAAGATTTTCTTCTATCTCTTTATACATAACCTCGCATGCGGTAATTTTGCTTTCGTGATTACGCAGCGCCTCTTTAAAATTGTCAAGAGAATAAAGCCAAAGACCTATTTCAAGTTCCTTTTTGGTATCGGCAAGTTCTAAGAATTTTTGCGCCTTGCGGCTTTGTTCTTCAAGAGGGCCTACACGAGACTCTAGTTCCTGCATAATATCGCGAAGGCGCAGCAAATTCTCATCCGCCGCGGCTAATTTACGCTCGGACTCGATTTTTCTGTAACGGTATTTTGAAATACCCGATGCCTCTTCAAAAATATCGCGGCGTTCACCCGATTTGGTGCTTATAATAGCATCAATTTTACCTTGACCTACCATTGAATAGCCATCACGACCAAGGCCCGTATCCATAAACAACTCGTTTATATCTTTAAGGCGTACCGATACGTTATTGATAAGATATTCGCTCTCATGTGAACGGTAAAAACGGCGGGTAATTGATACAAAATCATCGTTAAAATTAAGCGACCTATCGGTGTTATCAATATTAAGTGTTACCTCGCAATATCCGTGCGGACGGCGCGTGGCAGTACCGCCGAAGATTACATCTTCCATAGACTGTCCGCGAAGACTTTTTGTGGACTGCTCACCAAGTACCCAACGAACCGCATCAGAAATGTTACTCTTACCGCTACCGTTAGGACCCACGATACCCGTTATTCCCTTTCCGAATTTAAGTGTTGTTTTGTCAGCAAAGGACTTAAAGCCCTGAATTTGTATTGAACTTAACAGCACTTTTCTCACATCCTCTTAAAAATTAAATCATATTCTCCCAAAGTTTCATCAGGTTTAACGGTGCAGTTAAACCCTAAATCACTTAATTTTTGTATATTACTGCGCTTTTGACCTATCATTTTTGAAATATTTGACGGATGAACATAAATACAATAATCCCCCGCCTCTTTTAGTAAATCAACGGATTTTTTATAAAATATCTCCCCATCGCATAACTCTTTAAATGACGGATGCCACGGACCTGCTATGTACTTATCGGTATCTATCGTGTGCAGTCCCGTTCTTATTACCTTTATGCCGTTATTTTTAAACATCATTATCAATTGTGATGCTAATTCAACAGCACTTTCTAATCTTTGAGGCAAATACTCGCCTTTTTTGTAAAGTTCTGCCAAATGGGTGTTTTCAAGAACTATTGTAGGGTATATCCGCACGGTATCAGGTTTTAAGGCAATTATCTCACCTGCCGTATAAATATCCTTTTTATCATCGCTGCCATAAAGCCCCGTCATCATTTGAAGTCCCAGTGAAAATCCGTATTCTTTTATAAGCTTTGAAGCATTTATTACATCCCTTACACTATGTCCGCGATTATTTTTTTGCAAAACATCGTTGCACATACTTTGTGCACCGAGTTCTATCGAAGTAACTCCGTATTTTTTTAAAATGCTGAGTATTTCGGTGTTTATTGCATCAGGGCGGGTAGAAATTCTTATCCCCGCTACCTGTTTTGCCTTTACAAAAGGATATGCCGCGCAGAGCAAACTCAACATATATTCTTTATCAATGGCTGTAAAACTGCCGCCGAAAAAAGCAATTTCGGTATTTTCGGCACTGTAATTTTTTGAGCGCATCGCTACCCTTACAGCATTTATGACTGTATCCTCGGTTGGTATTTCTTCGGTCCTTGCTATATACCGCTGATTGCAAAAACTACACATATTGGGGCAACCGAGATGCGGCACAAAAACCGAAATATTTGCGTGAATATTGCTCATACTTTTATTCCCATAAGCTCGAGCGCCTGTTTAGCCGCCGCCTGTTCGGCATTTCTCTTACTACTGCCGGTGCCCGTACCTATAACATTTGAATTCAGATGCACTTCTACCGTAAAGGTCTTTTTATGGTCGGGACCGCTTTCGGCTATCAAAACATAGGTTAAACGCTCTTCCGGATTTTCCTGAACACCCTCTTGCACACTTGTTTTATAATCTTTAAAATGTTCGCTATCGTGATTTTTAAGTTCAGGCAAGATAAAACGCATAACGTGTTTTTTTGCACTTTCCATGCCGCCATCAAGGTATATTGCGGCTAAAACCGCTTCAAATGCATCGGCTAAAATGGACGGTCGCTCATTTCCGCCGTTTTGCATCTCACCCTTGCCCAATTTTAAATATTTACCAAGCTCCAACTTTTTTGAAAAATCACAAAGTGTTTTTTCGCACACCAAGGCGGCGCGTAATTTTGTAAGTTCACCCTCGGGTGTAGATTTGAAATTTTCATAAAGGTAGTCTGCTACAATAATAGACAAAACAGCATCGCCCAAAAATTCCAACCGCTCGTTTGAGCCGCCTTCGCAATGGGTTTCATTAGCATAGGAAGAATGCGACAAGGCATTACTTAAAAACCCTAGATTATTAAATTTATAACCTAAATTTTCTTCTAATCCGTGCATTTTTTTACCTTCTAATTTATATTTGCGCTAATAGTACCGATAACATCCTTTTCGGCGAAAATCTTTGCCTGTCGGATGGCGTTTTTTATAGCCACGGCATCCGAACTGCCGTGCGCTTTAATAACCGGCTTTGCTACACCCAAAAGTGGTGCGCCGCCAACCTCGGATGCATCCATTTTTTGTTTTAAACTCATAATACCATCCTTTAAAATAAGGGTGGCAAGTTTTGTTGTTATATTTTTATAAAATACTTTTTTAAGCATTTTGAAAAGTGTTACAGTTGTGCCCTCTATAAGTTTTAAGGCAATATTACCCGTAAAGCCATCGGTAACAACGCCGTCAACAACGCCCTTTGGCATCTCGCGTGACTCAACATTACCAACGAAGTTTATGGGTGCCTCACCTAAAAGCTTATAAGCTTCTTTTTGCAGTTCTCCGCCCTTTGAATCCTCTGTGCCTATATTGAGAAGTCCTATCGTGGGATTTTTTCTACCCTCTACCTTTTCAAGATAAACAGAAGCCATAACGCCAAACTGCGCGAGCATTTCGGGACGGCATTCGGCATTTGCGCCCATATCCATAAGAAAATATGAGGAATCGGGTGACGGAATCATACTGCCAAGCGCGGGGCGTTTAATGCCTTTAATACGCTTAACCATTAGCGTACCGCCAACTACTACGGCACCTGTACTGCCTGCCGAAACAAATGCATCGGCCCTACCGTCTGCCAAGATACGAAATGCCTCGGCCATTGAACTGTCTTTGTGGGCTTTAAGCAGTGATGTTGGTTCATCGTGCATAGAAATTACATCGGTAGTATGTACTGTTTCCAAATTTTTAAAAACAATACCGTTATCATTGATGCATTTATTTATAATTTCGGTGTTTCCTGTGAGAATTATATCAACGCCAAGTTCCTTTTCGGCCATAGCGGCGCCCTTTATAATCTCGAGCGGTGCGTTATCGCCGCCAAATGCGTCAACTACAATTTTCATTTGTTTTCCTCCTCAAAATACGCTAACGAGCGTTTTGATAATGCCGCATATCTTTCTTTTTTATCCCTGATATAAGTTTCAAGTGGTGGAATTATGCCGAAATTTGCGCCCATTGGTTGAAATTTTTCCACCGTTTCATCGGTTATAAAACCAAGCAAAGCGCCAATCATAGTAAATTTAGGCAAAATAAGCGGCTGTTCGTTTTTTAAATATCTTACCGCATTTATACCTGCCACAATGCCCGATGCTGCCGACTCCATATAGCCCTCAACACCAGACAACTGCCCTGCAAAAAAGACCCTTTTATCACACTTTAAGGAAAGGTTTTTATCAAGCAGTTTTGGGGAATTTATAAAGGTGTTGCGATGCATTACACCGTATCTCACAAACTCGGCATTCTGAAGTCCCGGAATAAGTGAAAACACTCTTTTTTGTTCGCCGAATTTGAGATTTGTTTGAAAGCCCACAAGATTATACATACTGCCGCTGCTGTTTTCCTTTCGCAGTTGCACAACCGCCCACGGTCTATGACCTGTTCTCGGGTCTTTAAGACCTACGGGTTTTAAAGGACCGAAACGGATAGAATCTTCACCGCGTTTTGCAAGAATTTCTATCGGCATACAGCCCTCATAAACCGTTATAGGTTTATCAAATTCGTGGGTCAGTGCCGATTCTGCACCTACCAGCGCGTTATGGAAAGTGGTATATTCTTCCCTATTCATTGGGCAGTTTATATAGTCATCATCGCCCTTACCGTAGCGGGATGCCATAAAAGCAACCGAAAAATCTATACTGTTATGGGTAACAATAGGCGCTGCCGCATCATAGAAATTAAGATGCTGTGCATTGCATTTTTTGGCTATGTCATCGGCTAATTTTTGGTCGGTCAAGGGACCCGTAGCAATCACCGTTACTGTGTTTTGGGGTATTGTCTCAACCACCTTGTTATGAACGGTGATATTTGGATTATTCTTAATACTTTCGGTTATAAGTTGTCCGAAAATTTCTCTATCTACTGCCAAAGCGCCGCCCGCCGCAACAAAGCATTTATCGGCAGCCGACAGACATACCGAACCGAGATGGCGCATTTCTTCCTTTAAAAGACCTGCCGCCGAATCAACTCTTGCCGCTTTTAATGAGTTCGAACATACAAGTTCGGCAAATAAGTCAGGGCGTGAATGTGCAGGGGTGGTTTTGCTCGGTTTCATTTCATACAAATCAACGTGAAAGCCGTGCTTAGCGATTTGGTTTGCGGCTTCACACCCTGCAAGACCGGCACCCACGACAGTAACCGAATTAGTCATTACTTTTTTCCTTTTTAGTTTGCTTTTTATTTCTTGAAGGACAAGCTGAATTCATACAATATTTTCTACCCCGACCTGTTATTATATAACTGCCGCACTCACTGCACTTGTCCCCGGTTGGAAGACCGGGGGAAGCAAAATCACAAGCAGGATAGTTGGTGCAACCGTAGAACGATTTGCCCGTTTTTTTGGAATTGCGCTTTACAAGTTTTGAACCGCACTTGGGACACGGCTGTTTAATCTCATCTTCGGGCATCGGCTTAGTGTTTTTGCATTCGGGGAAGCCGGGACACGCCAAAAATTTACCGAAACGGCTTGATTTAACCACCATTGTTCTGCCGCATTTATCGCAAACAACATCGCTCTCTACATCAGGAACTTTAACTCGTTTGCCGTTAAGTTCGGCTTCTGCTTTTTGAAGTTCTACCGCAAAATCCTTATAGAAATTTTCCATAAGGCGCACCCAGTTTGCATTGCCTGCCGCGATTGAGTCTAAATCGGTTTCAACATTAGCGGTAAATTTAACATCAACTATGTTTTTAAAGTGCTTTGTAATTAAGTCAGATACAACTATACCGAGTGAAGTTGGCTTTAACGATTTCTTCTCGCGCTCTATATAATCCCTGTGCATTATATTGCCCATAATTGTGGAATAGGTTGACGGTCTTCCTATGCCATTTTCTTTAAGCACTTGAATAAGTGTCGGCTCGGTATAACGTGCAGGTGGTAAAGTATAATGCTGATTTGATATGAGTTCCTTTAATTTGAGTATATCGTTTTCTTGCATTTCGTCAGGAATTGCGCAATTGACTGCGCTTTCCTCATCCTTGCCCTCTTCGTAAAGTTTGGTAAAGCCATCGAACTTAACTGAATATCCTGAAGCTTTAAATACATATTGTGCTGCATTAATATCAACCGCAACCGTGTTTTGTACGCAGTTTGCCATAAATGATGCAACAAATCTACACCAAATAAGATTATACAGTTTGTATTGCTCGGCAGATAAACTGTCTTTAACACTCTCCGGTGTCAAGAAAACATCAGTAGGACGAATTGCTTCGTGTGCATCTTGCGCCGCATCATCTGATTTATAAAAACGATCTGTTTTTAACAGGTACTTTTCACCATAAGCACCGCTTATATAATTTTTAACGGCAATTCTTGCTTCGTTTGAAACGCGCAAAGAATCAGTACGCATATATGTTATAAGACCCGTGGTGCCACGACCTGCCACATCAACACCCTCATAAAGCTGCTGGGCTATACGCATAGTTTTTTGACCCGTATAATTAAGCTTACGCGAAGCTTCTTGCATAAGACTGGCAGTAATAAACGGCGGTGCAGGTTGTTTGTTCCTGGTGCCCTTTTTGATTTTAGAAACGATGTATTGCGCACCCTCTAAGTTTTCTACAATTTGCTGTGCGCTTTGCTCGTTTTTAATATCGATTTTTGTGCCGTCAAGCGCACCGTAAAATTTTGCAACAAAACTCTTTTTTCCAGATAAAAGTTTTGCATCAATTGTCCAATACTCTTCGGGAACAAATGCCTGTATCTTCTTTTCCCTGTCAACAATAAGTTTTAAGGCGACACTTTGTACACGGCCCGCTGACAAGCCGCGTTTAACCTTTTTCCATAAAAAAGGACTTAATTTATATCCAACAACCCTATCGAGTGCGCGGCGTGCCTGTTGTGCATCGACCAAATCCAAATCAAGTTTGCGAGGATTTGCCATACCGTTTTCTATTCCCGTTTTGGTGATTTCGTTAAAGGTAACACGGTTGGCTTCATTTGTATTTAATGCCAACAAGGTTGCCAAATGCCAAGAAATCGCCTCTCCTTCGCGGTCAGGGTCGGTTGCGAGATAAACAAAATCCGCATCGGCGGCTGCCGATTGAAGATTTTTTATAACATCCTTTTTACCTGCTATTGTCTCGTATTTGAGTTCAAAATTATTTTCAATGTCAACACCGAGTTTTGATGTGGGTAAATCGCGAATATGGCCCATAGATGCCATTATTTCATAGTCACTGCCCAACACCTTTTTTATGCTTTTGATTTTTGACGGTGACTCAACTATAACAAGTTTTGACATAACTTTCTCCTTAAAATTTAAATCTATTTTAACTCATACCTGCCGCCCGGCAATGCCGCAATGTACCCCATTATTTCAAGTTCGGTAATTGCTGCCAACATTTCGTTGGCTGTTAGCGTACAGTTTATTTCATCCATCATAAAAATTGGCTTATCTAATTGATTATACACCATTTCTGCCTTTTTTGAAAGGTTATTATTGATAATTTTTTTAGTTTTTTGCTTTATTTTTTCATCCACCTGTTTTACCAATTTATCGGCAGGCGGTTTTGCAACCTTATCAGTGGGCTTTTCTTCACTCATTTTAGCGGTGATGCGGTATGCTTTTTCGGAATCAATTTTATGCGGAAAAGCCCCTATATATTCAAGAAAAATATCATTTGCATCAAGCAAAGCCGTTGCACCATCCTGCAGAAGCTTGTTTGAGCCCTTATACTGTGCATACGTAGGATTTCCGGGTATTACAAAAACATCCCTGCCCTGCTCGTTTGCGTGGTTGGCAGTACTCAATGCACCGCTACCTTCACCCGCCTCTATTACAGCTACACCGTGAGATATGCCCGACATAATGCGATTCCTTATGGGGAAGGAATATTTTGTGGCACCCTCGTTTGGGAAATACTCACTTATGACAATGCCCTTTTCGGCGATTTTGTCCCTAAGCGGTTGATTTTCTTTAAGATATGTACTGTTTATACCGCATCCGAGCACACAAACGGTATTACCATCCACCGCCAAAACACCTTTATGCGCGGCAGTATCACTACCCAAAGCGCCGCCGCTTACAATGGTAAATCCACCCGAAGACAGTCGCGCCGCCAAAGAAAATGCCGCGCGTTTGCCAAACGGAGATACCTCGCGAGGACCGACAATACAAATTGTCGGCTCACCGTTTAACAGTTCAATATTGCCTTTAAAATAAAGCACTAACGGCGGATTAGGAATTTGTCGCAACAGTTCGGGATAATACCTGTTATTTATACAAACGGCGCTGATTTTTAACGCCTTACAATCATTTAAAACCTTTTTGGCGATGGATAAATCCTTCTTTTCCAAAACCGATAATTCTCTCGGAGAGAAAATACCCGAAAGTTTTAAATCATTGAAAGGTGTTTCATACACTCCCTTGGCGCTACCGTATTTTTCAAGCACAGGCAAAACCTTGTTGCTACCCGCCCTTAATACCGTTTGCAGCCAAACCCAATACTCCATTATCTTTTCAACTCCCACATAGCGATTGCCGCTGCCGCCGCCGCGTTCAACGACTCGGCCTTACCCGACATTGGTATTGTTATATTTTGTCCGAGACTTTTAGTCTCATCCGTTAAGCCGTTTGCCTCGTTGCCTATAATAACCGCCGCACCACCGCAAAAATCGGCATTTTTAATATCTATTCCGCCTGTTACTACGCAACCGAACAGTTTAAGGCCACTATTTCTTAATGTACACACAAAATCATCGGCAACAAAAATATCCATACGAAGTACAGTACCCATTGAAGCACGAATAACCTTTGGGCTATACGGATCGCAACCGTCCCCCGACACTATTATGCCATCAATGCCGAGTGCCTCGGCTGTACGGGCTATTGCACCTAAGTTTGATGGGTCGGCAATATTTTCCAATGCAATATACTTGCCGTCTTTTTTGATTTTTTTATTGCTGTTTTGCGGAATTTTGCCAACCGCCAATATTCCTTGAGGCGTTTTTGTATCGGCAATTTTTAAAAATACACTATCATTTACAAGTATTGTTTCTTTTGAGTTTTCTATATATTTTTTGAGTATTTTGCCCTCTTTTTCGTGAAAACTTTTCGACAAAATAAGTGTTGCAAACTCTATACCGTTATCCACACAATCATCACAAACACGCAATCCTTCCGCAACAAAAAGACCCGCTTGACGCCTTTGACGAGCCGAGTTTTGAAGCTTGGATATGTTTTTGATAACCGCATTATCTTTACTTGTAATTTCCTTAAAAATCGCCATAAATTTCACCTGTATCAAAAGAAAGTCGCCCGAGATAGATATTATCTCGGGCGTAAAATATTACTTTTCTAATGCTTTTTTAGCATTTTTTGCAAGAGTAGCAAAACCAGCAGCATCGTTTACTGCTAAGTCAGCAAGCATCTTACGGTTAATCTGAACACCTGACTTTTTGAGGCCGTTCATAAATGTCGAATAGTTCATACCGTTGATTTTAGCAGCGGCTGAAATACGTGTAATCCAAAGACGGCGGAAGTCACGCTTTTTAAGTCTACGACCGATATAAGCGTAATTGCCGGATTTCATAACTGCCTCTTTAGCAGTTTTAAAGAGCTTTGATTTAGCACCAAAATAGCCCTTAGCAAGTTTTAAAGTTTTATTTCTTCTTTTGCGTGTTGCTAACGCACCTTTAACTCGTGCCATTATTATTCCTCCTTACCGAACTTAATTATAAGGCATCATTTTCTTTACCTTTGCAACATTTGTTACATCGGCAACGACTACCTTACGTAAGTTTCTCTTACGCTTTGTTGTTTTCTTGTTTAAAATGTGTGATTTGAAAGCATGACCGCGTTTTACCAAGCCGGTTTTTGTGAACTTGAAACGCTTTTTTGCACCACTGTGTGTCTTAATTTTAGGCATTTTAAAACCCTCCTTAAATATTTATTACTTTGACGATTTGGGCGCTAAGAACATAAGCATATTACGTCCTTCCATTTTAGCAGGTTTTTCAACACTTGCATATTCCGAACAAAACTCGGCAAATCGAGCCATAATTTCCAAGCCGATTTCAGGATGGCCAAATTCACGGCCACGGAAACGAATGGAAACCTTTACTTTATCGCCCGACTTTAAAAACTTAATAGCGTTTTTGCCTTTTGTTTCAAAATCGTGTGTGTCGATACTGAGCCCGAGGCGAACCTCTTTAACGTCCACTATTTTTTGATTTTTTCTTGCCTCTTTTTCGCGCTTTGCCTGTTCGAAACGGTATTTACCAAAATCCATAATTTTACAAACTGGCGGCACTGCATTGGGGGCAATATTAACCAAATCAAGATCCTTTGCTGCTGCGGCTGCCAAAGCATCCTTAAGCGGCAAAACTCCTACCTGTGAACCGTCGGTATCGATTACTCGTACCTCTTTTGCTCTTATTGATTCATTAATCAATACTTCTTTACTGCTGATATTAAAGCACCTCCGACAAGTATAATAACATCAAAAAAGCACGAACAACAAAATGTCATCCGTGCATAATTCACCCATTAAACCTACGGTTTAAAAGAAAATTATTAACCCTTTAAGACAAAACTTTGGGGTGAGAACGACATTGATGTTCTACTTTATTGCCTAAGTATTCTATCACCAAACGATATGTTTGTCAATAGTTTTTTGAAAAATTTAAGGTTTAATTATTCTATCGCCAATTCCTTAATCGTACGGTATTGAAAATCCACATTTTCGAGCAGTTCGGGGTGTTTAAGCGCTATTGCCATACCGCGCACAACCGAGTGTGTTGGGTCGCCCGAAGTATGCACCTTAGTACCCAAATATTCCTCCAACAACTGCGGCATACCGTTTATAAGCGAACTGCCGCCCGTTAAATACATACCCTCATTCATAATATCGGCAACAAGGTCGGGGTCGGTTTTTTCTATTACCTTGCGTATAGAATTGCAAATAGACAGTGCTGTATCAATAATAACCTCATATATCTCACTTGAAGTTATCTCAAATGACTGCGGAAGACCCGTCAGTACATTTCTGCCCTTTGCAACAACCGCCACTTCTATCGGGCGCTTAATAACTGTGCTTAACTGCTTTTTGATATTCTCGGCAGTTAACGGACCTATCTCTACATTATATTCTTTTCTTACATACTTTTCGATAAGTTCATCAAAAGTATATCCCGCAGTTTTTGAACAATCGCACTGCGCAATACCGCCCATAGACAAGGTTGCAATATCGGTTGAGCCAGCACCCATATCAACTATAAGGTTGCCCTTTGGTTTGGTGAAATCAACACCGAAACCGATAGCAACGGCTATCGGATTCTCAATAACCGTTACATTGCGGCCGCCGCTTTCGTTAACAACCTGTTCTATTGAGTGGTGTTGGAGTTCGGTAACACCGGTTGGCAAGGAAGCCAAAATGCGAGGCCGAACAATTTTTTTGCCGAAACAACTACCGATATAGTTACTGAGCATTGCACCCGTCAAATCGTAATCGGCAATAATACCATTCTGAATTGGGCGCACACAAAGTAAACTATCGGGCGTTCTGCCCATAGTTTGTTTTGCTCTTTCACCGAAATAAATCGGCTCATAAGTATCGGCGTCCACCGTTACGACACTCGGTTTTTCAAGTACTATCTTTGAATTTGAAAAGATAACGGTTTTTGATGAGCCAATATCTATTCCTATATCGGTTGTTTTCATTTTTATCACCAGTTACATTATAAAGTATTTTTTGCTATTTTTCAATACCGAGAACATTTGATACCGCAACCGAGCAATAAACCTCTTCGCCTCCCGAAAAAAGCAATTCCTTTGTGCATTCATTTAAAGTAGAACCCGTTGTTTTAACATCATCAACCAATAATATTCTTTTAAAATTGTGGTTGGTTTTAGTATAGAACATATCCTTTACGTTTCTATATCTTTCATCACGGTTTAATGTATGTTGCGGTTTATAAAAATGCCTTTTGTTTAAAAGGGATTTATACTCGGTATCCATCAGTTTGGCAAGTTGTTTTGCTATAACCTCGCTATGATTATAACCTTTGGTTACGCGCTTAAAGTAGGTTGTAGGAACGGCGGTTATAACATCAAATTTTTGTTCCTTATAGCATTTAGTTATTTTGCAGTAAATTTCCTCGGCTAAAAACCGTGCGGTATCAAGTTTGCCGTGCAATTTAAAGCGGTAAATCATACGCATTGAGTTCTCACCTTTATAAAAAGGCGCAACACAACCGCTAAAACGGTAAACCCGCCAACGACACTCACAACTTTCCTTTATGCCGCCACATACCTTGCACGTGTTTTCAATTACTTCAATATCGCATCCGCATTTTTCACACAAATGCTTGTCCCTATCAATAACCTTACCGCAAACTGCACACCGTTTGGGATAAAACAGCCACAGAAAATAGTCTAAAATTTTTCTCACAGTTGCGCCGCCTTTAAAAAGTGAATGAGTCCTGTGTACCTGAGGGTTTTGCGGTCATTTGCCGCCATTTGCTTTAATATCTCTTCGCGCCCGACAATAACCAACATTTTTTTAGCGCGGGTTACGGCAGTATACAATAAATTACGGTATCTTAACTGCATAGGCACATCAATAAGCGGAATTACAACACAATCAAACTCACTGCCCTGACTTTTATGTACAGTTACGGCATATGCCAATTCCAACTGTCCCAAATCATCCGCCAAATACTCGGCAAGTTTATCGTCATATCTGACCTTCAGGGTGCCGCTACGCTTATCGGCGCTCTCAACAATCCCAATATCTCCGTTAAACACACCACTACCCATCTCTCCATCGGCTTTTGTCCACACAATATCGTAATTATTTTTTATTTGCATTACCTTATCGCCCTCACGGATATACACGCCCATATAACATAGTTCTCGGCGCTTGGGGCTTGGAGGATTAAGCAGTGACTGCAAACAATTGTTGAGATTTGCGCTTCCGCCATCCATTTTACGAGATGGGCACAAAACCTGTATTTGATGAGCAGCCGAAAAGCCATATGCATTAGGCAAACGCTCGGTTACAAGCTCCAACACAGTATTTATAGCATCATTTATCCCCTGACGCTTAATCATAAAGAAATCGGAGTTTTCATCAATATTTAAATCAATATCTCCACCGCCGATAATAGCATGAGCATTAACAACTATTCGGCTTTTTTGTGCTTGGCGGAAAACCGTTTCTAACTTTACGGAATCAATAACGCCCGATAAAATTAAATCGTTTAAAACATTACCCGCACCTACGCTTGGCAACTGGTCGGAGTCGCCAACCATAACTATGCGGCAGCCGGGGCGAAGTGCACGTAACAAACTTTCAAAAAGCAAAGTGTCCACCATAGACATTTCATCTATAATAACGGCATCGCAATCGATTGGATTGCGCTCATTTTTAGCAAAAATATGTTTTCCGTTTTCTGCCCACTCGGTTTCAAGCAAACGATGTATTGTTTTGGCTTCATAACCGGTAAGTTCGGTTATTCTTTGGGCCGCGCGGCCTGTGGGTGCGGCGAGTACTATATTCAATTCTCTATGTTCTAATATCTTAATTATAGCATTAAGCGTAGTTGTTTTACCCGTACCGGGACCACCTGTTAAAATAAGTAATCCTTTATCAACCGCCGCATGTATTGCCGCTCTTTGCCGATTGTCGAACTGTAAATTAAGTTTATTTTCAACCGTATCTATTTCCAGTTCATCCATAGGCAAAACATTTGGAATTTGCTCTTTTACGGCACAAAGTCGCGCGGCTATATATTTTTCGGCATTATAATACTCAGGCAAAAACACAAATTGTTTTTGTTCTATTAGCCCGTCTGCCAATAAGAAACACTCTATCATTTTTTCAATAGCATACTCTATATTTTCGCTTCCTACCGACAATAACTGAGATGCAACCCCCACCAATTTATCAAGCGGTAAACAGGTGTGCCCATTACCTAAATTCTTTTTTAGTATATAAATTATACCCGCCTTGATTCTATCGGAATTATCGTTTTCAATGCCAAAACTTGATGCCATTTCTTCGGCGCGGTCAAAAGAAAAGTCAATACCTTCCTGACATAAAACATAGGGGTTATCGTTTATAATTTTATCGGCGCTGCTACCGAATTTTTTGAAAATTTTAAGCGCCTCATCAGGCGTTACACCAAAGGGTGATAAAAGCATCATAATATCTTTAAGCCCAAATTGTTTTTGATACTCGGCACTGATATTCATCGCCTTATTATAGGATATACCCCTTATATCTGCCAAACGCTCGGGGGAATTTTCGATTATATCCAAAGTTTCTTCCCCAAAGCGCTCTACAATAAGTCGGGCCGTTGCAGGTCCAACCCCCTTTATACTTCCGCTTGAAAGATAACGAAGAATAGATGCTTTATCATTCTTTATAATACGCTCAACCATATCGGCGCGAAATTGTTCGCCGTAATTGGTATGAAATGTCATTTTTCCTGTACATTCAAGCGTATCGCCCTCACTTACAAACGGCATTATACCAACAACGGTTATATTTTCGCCATCACTATCCAAAATAAGCACGGTGTAGCCGTTGTTTTCATTTCTATATGTAATTTTAACTACTGTACCGCACAATTTTTCCTGTGCTCCAAACTGTCCTGGCATTGCAAACTCCTACTAATTTTTTTAATGGTTATGATTAGTCGAAACATCTTTGTTACGACAAACTACAATCATTATTAACCGAAACGGTATCGGTAAAAAATATGCCCTTACCGCAAAAACGACTGCGGCATATAATCTTCTTTTCATCACTTAAATCGCCTGTTACAGCTACGAGCGAATCGGCGTATCGTTTGCCGTGCCACCTCAACTCTTCTATAACAGACCTTAACTGCTGTTCGGCATCTTGCTCATTTAGGTAAACAATAAGCTGTATATGCGGTTTTACCTTTGGCTTCAGAATTATATAACTAATCCAGTGCATTAACTCGCCGAGTCCCACTATCGCCAAAAGCACCGTAACAATAAACAAAAAAGCTTCTATCATAAAACCACCTCACGCCATTATATGCCGCAAAATGTTTTTTGTAACATAAAAGGGCCTCGGTGGTTTGCCGAAACCCTTTTGCAATTTATTTAATGCTAATCGATGCCTCGTATGTGCCTATTTGCCAATATGCTTTGCCCGAACCGGAAATTATTGTAATAGGCACTATATACTCACCTGCGGTTTTGCCTGTAACATCCACTTTTGCCACAATATCTTTTGCCGATAATGAATTTATAACCGTACTGGGTCCGCAAATTTTAACATTTTTAACCGCACTTGTAAGCGTAACAGCGGCATTAGAGGTGTTATTCTCCGCAAGTATCTCGGTAACCGTAAATACCCTTTCGGAAAATTTAGCCAAATCAAATGTAACGGTTATAGAGTTAGTATTATCAACACTTTGCACACTACCCACAAATTCCAACGGCATAACAACACTGTTATTTTGCTTTGAAATCTTGGTTAAATCTATCGGTGGAAGCAAAACTTCGGTTATAGTATCGATGGTTTCAGGTTCGCCCATAATCTCTATATTCTCATCCGAGAGTTTCCACTTAACGCTGTTTGCAAAATTTGTCGGAGCATTTGAGAAGGTCGCTTTTACGGGTACTGTTTTCTTTTTATAAACAACCTTGGAAACCTCAACCTCAATCGTGCTTAATGTATAGGGCGTATTATTTAACTGGTTACCTGCGGCATCAAGCAACACAATATTTGCCGTGTAGCTTGTAGTTTTTTTAATTGTTTCTTGCTTATCAACCATCGCTATAACGCGTTTGATTTTATCGGTTTCGGTTTTTGGACCCGAAATTTTAATGGTGTCGTCACCCGGATTGTTAAATTTAAGTCCCCTGTCAATAAGTCCTGATGCCGCAAGTTGCGAATCAAGTTTTATGCCGTCAGCCGCTATTTCTACGGTATAGGTATTCTCGGTTACATAGTCAAATTTTGTTATAATTTCAGATGGAGAAACGCTTAAAATTGCATACTCACTGTTAAGCGCTTTTTTGGTGGCGCTAAGAGATACCGAATACTGACCCGGGGCATTTACTGCCTGTAATGACGGGGTAACCTCAATATCGTCAGCCGTTAAATTGCTGACAACATATGCCGGTCCCTGTACACGAACATTTACAGTTCGGTCCAGCGCACCGCTTATCTCCTGTAATCCGCTTTCACCAAAAGCTGTACCTTCGGTATTGATATTTATGGGTAACGATATTGTTTTTTCTATGGTAGGAGTTTGACTTACAACAACCGACAGCCAAACAATGAAAGCTACTAAAATAGAAAAAATTGTAACTGCTTTTTTGTTGCCCGTAAGATATTTTAATGTAAATTTATTATTATCCATAATATCCTCCCGTGCAATTATTGTTTCTTTGATTTGCGACTGAAAACTCGTTCAAGCCATTCTTTATAAACCGATTTTTCATTTTCACGGTCGGTTATCAATGCTTCATTTAAGTATTCACGCAGGGAAATTTGATTAAACCGTCTTTCTATTTTACCGTTATGTGCCACCGAGATAATACCCGTCTCTTCCGACACAACAACAACAACGGCATCCGATACCTCGCTCATACCTATTGCGGCGCGGTGCCTTGTGCCAAGGTGTGAGCTTAAATCCCTGTTTGCTGTAAGCGGCAAAATACAACCTGCCGACATTATCCTGTCCCCTCGCACAACCATACCGCCATCGTGTAAGGGGGATTTGGGATAGAAAATATTCTGAATAAGTTCATCCGATATAAGAGCATCCACCGTAGTGCCGGTATTGATAATTTCTCCAAGCGGTGTCTCACGCTCAAAAACGATAATAGCGCCTATTTTATTTTCGTGCATATTGCTGACTGCCTTACAAATAGTGCCGATGCACTTTTCCATATTTTCGCGCTCACTGTCAATCAACTGGTTTTTACCGATTTTACGCAAATTACTTCTACCCACATTTTCAAGAACTCGGCGCAGTTCCGGCTGAAATATAATTACAGCAACAACGAGCAAAGACTCACCCACAATGGCAAGCAGCCATTTGAGCGTTGCCAGTTCAAACCACACGGCAAAAAGGTAAATTGCCAACAAGACAATCAGACCTTTAACAAGTTGCCATGCGCGTGAATCTCTTAAAAATTTTACGGTATTGTAGATAATATACGCTATAACGGCTATATCAATTATATCAAAAAAACGGATATTTGATACGGCATATACTATCTGACTCCAAAAAGCATTTAAACCCGCCATTACTCACATTCCTTTTCGCAATATATATTTATAATAGCATAAATAATTTGAGGTATCAACCACTATATTGAATTTTATATAAATTTTAGTACTTTTAACAAATAATCGATATCATTTTTTGTGTTAAACGCGCCTAAACTCACCCTTACCGTACCCTGACTTTCGGTACCCAGTTTTTTATGTGTAGCGGGAGCGCAGTGCAATCCGCTTCGAACCGCAATATTTCGCGCCGCCAAACGACCGGCAACCTCTTCACTTTGCATATCTGCCAAATTGAAGGATACAACGGGTGCAAAGGTGTACATTTGCGGCTCGGGTGTATATAAAATCACCTTTTTTATTGCCTTTAAGCACCTATATAAATATTTTGCCAGTTGCATCTCGTGTTTATATATTCTCTCCCTGCCCTTATTCCGCACAAACTCAACACCCGCACCTATCCCAAAAATACCCGAAACATTTACCGTACCGCTTTCCATACGCTCGGGCATTTCTTCGGGTTGTGCAAAGCTCAACGAGGATGTGCCTGTGCCACCCTCAATAATGGTATTTGCAAGTGCTTTTCTTGCAATCAGAATGCCGGTACCCATCGGTGCATAAAGTCCCTTATGAGCGGCAACACAAAGAAAATCAATATGCATTTTTTGCATATTGATTTCCAACACACCTGCGCTTTGTGCGGCATCCACAGCAAACAATATTCCTCTTTCGCTGCAAATTTCCCCTATTTTTTCTATTGGGTTTATCTGACCCGTGACATTTGATGCGTGGGTACAAACAACAAGTTTTGTGTTTGGTTTTAAGGTGTTTTTGAAACTCTGAACCGTTTTTGTAAAATCGTCAGGATATGTTTTAAAGGTTGAAAAATCAGCGCCCGTTTTAAAAAGCGGACGCATAACGGCATTGTGTTCTATATCGCTCGTTACTATATGTGAACCTCCCAAATCCACACCCTTGATAACGCAGTTTAAAGCGTAGGTGCAACTGGGCACAAACACCACATTTTCTTCGGTATCGGCTCCAAAAAAATCTTTGATTTTTGAGCGTACACCGTATATTTTATATGCCGTATCCATAGCGGTTTTATAGCCGCTTCTTCCCGGATTTGCACTATATTTTCTAAGGGCGGTATCTACTGCGCCAATTACAGCGGGCGGCTTTATTCCGCTTGTTGCCGCGTTATCAAGGTATATCACAAAGAGTACTCCGTTTCTTAATTTAATTTGTGGAATTATCCATACTTTTAACATCGAGTACCTTAACATCTGCTTTGCCCAGAATAGACAAAATATCTTGTTTGTTTCCTACGGCAACTACCCCGTAACCGCAACCGATTCTGTCCGGCGCGAAGGAACGCTGGGCATAGGCCTTTATACCGTTTTTTCGCAAAACATCTCTGCCCTTTGCGGCATAGGTTACGGTGCCTGTTGCAAAGAAATTTTTTTCCAATTCAAACACCGTTTTTTAAAAAAATTACAAGTACTTGTACATTACAGTTTATGTGTATTGGGCTAATTTGTCACATCCTCGCCCCTATATAGATTTATAACCGTTACAAGCGCCAACACCGCCGCTATCATACCTAAAAAGCCAAACATTCTAAGTGCTGTAAACATTACAACCAATGCTATGAGAGGCGGTACACCAACGCGCTCCCCTAAAATTTTCGGCTCTAAAATGTGATGAATTAGCATACTTCCAACATAAACCGCCGCCAACACTGCCAAATACAAATAATCCCCCCTAAACAGCGAAATTATCGCCCAGGGCACAAGCACCGTACCTGCGCCCAAAACCGGCAACAAATCAACCGCCGCTATAAACAGCGACCACAAAAAAGCATTTTTATTTCCAATAATCAAAAGTGCGACAAAACAAAGGGCAAATATTATGGATGAAATTATCGAATAACCCTTAAATATGCGTAAGACATTCTTTCCCATAATACCCTTTATCTTTTTTATAAGCAGGATTTTACGCTCCGGCACAACCGATAAAAAGAAGTTTTTAAGCGGCTCATACTCATTTGCAAAATAACATCCCGCCGCCACAGTAACTGCAAATCCCAAGAAAATTTCAGGGAATTTTGATACTGCTTTTGTAAACATTTGAGGTGCCGATTCGCCTATTTTTTGTGGTATATTGTCTATGGCGGAATACACAGCCGATTGCACTGTTTCGGGCAAATATTTTTCAATTTTTTGAAGCAATACATTTACGCCTTGTGATACGGTATCAGCAATATTTTTAAAAAATGCCATTATGCTGTTTTTTTCAATTTTATGCGTTATAATAACCACTAACACGCCAAGCAACAAAAAAAGCACCAAAAAACTTGCTAATACCAATAAAATATTGACATATTTTGTCCTGATTTTTAGTTTTTCAGCGATTTTTTCGGAAGGTTTGCGAAGAATTATAACCAACAAAAATGCAATAACAAACGGCAAAAAATATTTAGTAACAAACCGATATGCGACAAAAACCAGTACAAACAACACCGTGTAATATAAGGTGTTTATTAAAAACCGTTTTTTCCTTTGTATATCCACTATTCTCACCTTGCTGTAACTTTTTTGAACAATAATGATTATTGTACCCCAAAAAACCTTCTGTTTTATGCAAAATTTGATTGAAATATAGAAAAAATTGTGTTATATTATATTAAATAAAATTTTTTAGGACGGTTTAAAATGGTTGATATTGCGATAATGGGCCACGGTGTAGTTGGCTCGGGAGTTGCCGAGGTTATTTTCTCACACAGCAATTCTATAGAAAAAAAAGCCAAAAGAAAAATCAATATCAAATATATTCTTGATTTAAGGGATTTCCCAGGTCTTTCTTACTCGGACAAGTTTATAAAGGATTTTAATATTATACTCAACGACCCAAATATAAAGGTTGTTGCCGAGGTTATGGGAGGGGTCAACCCTGCTTTTGATTTTGTTAAATCCTGTTTGGAAGCCGGCAAGAGCGTTGTAACATCCAACAAGGAATTGGTTGCCGCAAAGGGTGCCGAGCTTTTAAAAGTAGCGCAAGATAACAATGTTAATTTCTTGTTTGAGGCCAGTGTCGGCGGCGGTATACCCGTTCTTCGCCCAATGGCACAATGCCTTAACGCAAACGAAATTACCGAAATTTACGGCATACTTAACGGTACTACAAACTTCATCCTTACCAAAATGGTTAAAGAAAACCTATCGTTTGAAACGGCGCTTAAAATGGCACAGGATTTAGGTTATGCAGAGAGAAACCCCGATGCTGATGTATTGGGTCACGATGCGTGCAGAAAAATTTGTATACTTGCAGCGCTTGGTTTTGGCAAACATGTGTATCCCGAGCAGGTACAAACCGAGGGTATCACAAATGTTTCGCTTGAAGATGTTGACTATGCCGACAAATTGGGTTATGTTATAAAACTCATAGGCAGTGCAAAACGCCTTAGCGAAGATAAAATTTCGGCAAGTGTATACCCCGCGCTTGTTTCACGCGAAAATATGCTTTCGGGTGTTAACGATGTTTACAATGCCGTAAGTGTTAAGGGCGACGCGGTAGATGATGTTATGTTCTACGGCCGCGGTGCAGGTAAATTCCCGACTGCGAGTGCAGTTGTTGCCGATATTATTGACTGTGTTAAGCACCTGAGTGCGAGAAAATATCTTTCTTGGGACGAAGGTTTTGAAGGTTATGTTGAAGACCTGCAAAATGTGCCCACAAAGCTTTTTGTCCATCTGAACGACTGTAAAGAGGGCGCATTGGAAGAAATAAAAGGTATCTTCAATGCGGTTGAAATTTTAAATAACGGCATCGCAAAGGAAATAGTATTTATAACCGAGAAGGATACCGAAAAGGTGCTTTGTGAAAAAATCTCAAAGATTAAAAATGCTTCGGTTAAATCCATATTACACGTAATATAAAACAAAAACTCAGTATCCGTGATACTGAGTTTTTTTAATTTACAGTGGCGCCAAAATCAAAAATATCATCAACCGTTCTTGATTCATCTGCCTCCATACCGTAATTTTCAAGAACATTGGTATACGCTTCGGGAGTAAGCCCTACCAAAACGGTTTGAGCCGCTATAATACTGGTTGAACTGCTAAAACCCGAATGGTTCCACGGCAGTACAAAATTACCGTTTATCTTAATATGTATAACTATTTGATGCAAAACCTGATTTATTCCTGCCGAATAAAATTTACTCTCGAAATCGGTTATAACATTTGCCGACATCTGCATACGGAATTTTACTCTCGGACCGAACCCCAAGGTATATTCGTTACCCAAAAGAGTGCCTATAGGTATAGAGACGGTGTGCTCAGGAATTGCCGATATTGCGCTACTGATTTTTGATGAAATAACGCTTTTTAACTTATTGATTTTTACAATATCAATTTCCAGCGCCGTTATGTTTTGCTGCTCGTTTTTTGTAAGTTTTACTATCTCGTTATATGTAACCGCTCCTTCATCCATTTGTTCGCTTATTACCTTGTTGGCTATATTGAAGCTTATAACCGATGCATCATTTTTTGCCGCACCTAAAATAATCCTCCGCACCGAAAAATATGAATATACCGTTGTCACAATAAGCACTGCCAGTGACACCAGCGAAATGCTTAATATGAGAAATCGGTTTTTTCGTTTTTTGCGGTATTTACGCATAAAAACACCCGCTTTCAGTATTATATAATACGAAAAACGGGCGTTTTTTGTTAATCGTTTTTTTTGTTGTGGTGCTCGGCAAAAAATTTGATAAGCTGAGCGGCATTATCAAAACCAATGCGACTATCAAGGCACAAATCGTACATTGTGGCGTTTCCCCACTTTAACTCTGAAAAGTAGTTGTAATAATTTGCGCGTTTCTTATCTGCCTTGCGTATCTCTTCGGATGCCTGAGCGCGAGAACAACCGCTAAATTCACAAACACGGTTTATTCTTCGCTCGGTATCGGTGTGAATAAATACCGACAAAACATTATTGTAATCTCTTAATATACTGTTAGCGCAACGACCGACAAAAATACACGATTCCCTATCGGCAATTTTCCTTATAATATCCGCCTGTGCCGCAAACACACGGTCGACCAGCGGCATTGTGGGCGTACCCGCAACGGTATGCTCTAATG
>JAZUSW010000073.1:0-3173 GCA_045606925.1 Acutalibacteraceae bacterium
CGGTTGTTTCTGCGGGGGTCTTGTTCATTTTCCAGTTACCTGCGATAACTGCATTTCTTAATTGTTTATTCATAGTATTCTCTCCTATTCTCAAAATCAGCACGGTGTCGCCACCGTGCCGTTTGTTTTTTATTATTTTTCACCAAGTGCTGCAATACCGGGTAATACTTTACCCTCAAGGAATTCGAGCGAAGCGCCGCCACCGGTTGAAATATGGGTCATCTTATCAGCATAGCCGAGTTTTTGAACGGCAGCCGCCGAGTCACCGCCACCAATGATGGAGATTGCACCCGATTCAGCTACTGCTTTTGCAACAGACTCAGTACCCGAAGCAAAGTTCTTCCACTCGGATACGCCCATCGGTCCGTTCCAGATAACTGTACCTGCGCCCTTTACTGCATCGGCAAAGAGTGCTTCGGTCTTGGGACCTATATCAAGACCCATCCAGTCTGACGGGATAGAATCGGAATCAACAGTCTTAGTATCGGTATTTTCATCATACTCTTTACCCAAACGGTTATCGATAGGAAGCAAGAACTTAACGCCCTTAATCTCTGCTTTTTCCATTAAGTTTTTAGCAAGTTCAATCTTATCCTCTTCGCAAAGTGAAGTACCTACTGCGTAACCTTTTGCACGGAAGAAGGTGTATGCCATACCGCCACCGATAATAAGTGTATCAACCTTTTCGATAAGGTTTTCAATAACACCGATTTTGTCACTTACCTTAGCGCCGCCAAGGATTGCAACAAAGGGACGCGCGGGGTCAGCCAAAGCTTTACCCATCACACCGATTTCCTTTTGGATAAGATAACCGCAAACTGCAGGTAAATAATCAGCAACACCTGTGGTTGATGCGTGAGCGCGGTGAGCGGTACCGAAAGCATCGTTCACAAAGATTTCTGCCATTGATGCGAGTTCCTTTGCAAACTCAGGATTGTTTTTGGTTTCTCTTGCATCAAAACGAACATTTTCGATAAGAACGGCTTCGCCATCCTTTAATGCGGCGGCTTTTGCCTTTGCATCTTCGCCTATAATATCGGTTGCAAATGTAACCTTATCGCCGAGAAGCTCATTTAAACGGTCGGCAACAGGTTTAAGAGTAAACTTTTTGCCATCTTCTTCGGCTGCTTTTTTAAGATATTTCTCAGTAGCTGCTGCCCTCTCTTCTTCAGGAAGAGCTTCTACTGCTTTTTTCTCCTTCTTAGAAAGACCAAAACCTTCGGTGAAAATGCTATGGGGTTTGCCCATATGTGAGCAAAGTATTACTTTTGCACCGTTATCAAGCAAATACTTGATGGTGGGTAATGCGCCGATAATTCTCTTATCATCAGCAATTTTGCCATCCTTCATCGGTACGTTGAAATCGCAGCGAACAAGAACTTTTTTGCCTGCAACTGCAATATCCTCAACAGTTTTTTTGTTAAGTGCGTTCATTGAAATCTTCCTTCCGTTTTATTGTTAAAATTTCTACAATAGTATTTTACCACATTTTTGCAAATTTTCAACAATTTATTTAATATTTATATAATATAATAATATCCGTGCCAAATTACCATTTATAGTTGTGCAACTGTCCAAAATTTTGAAGCGCCGGATAGTCCCATTGGCGCAAAACCTCGTAAACGCCGATTGCCACCGAGTTTGATAAATTTAAACTTCTTGCATCCTCTATCATCGGTATTCTTACACATCTGTCGCGATTTTTAATCAATAATTCTTCGGGCAAACCCTTTGTTTCCTTGCCGAAAAGCAAATAGCAATTATCGGGATACTCAATCTCCGAGTGATTATGCAACGCCTTGGTTGTAAAATAGTAAAACTCGCCCTCGTTTTTCTCAAAAAACTCATTTAAGTTTTCATAATAAGAAATATCAAGATACTGCCAATAATCAAGCCCTGCGCGTTTTAACTTCTTGTCGTCTATCTTAAAACCCATCGGTCCCACGAGATGCAACCGCGCACCCGTTGCCGCGCAGGTACGCGCAACATTACCTGTATTTTGCGGTATTTCGGGCTCTACCATAACTATATTTATTATTGCCATTTTTACACTTCCTTAACAATCGGTCAAAAGTAATTATACCTTTTTGAAAATATGCTTGTCAAGGGCGACATTTAACTGTATAATAATTACATATTTAAAAATACTTGTGTGGTGTAAAAAATGAAACTTAAACCAAATATACTTAAATTAGTGGATGCCTATCAGTATAAAAACGCAATTTGCTATTCAAAGACAAACGAGCGCATATACTGTAACCTTAAAAAGTGTTATATAATCGGCTTTATATATCAAGCCGTAATTATGTTCCTTTTATCCTACGGTGAGACAAAACTGAATTACTTAGAGCGTACAAACATTTTTACCGCCGCAATAATTTCCTTTGCGTTTTTTGTTTGCGCATTTGTGCTTATGCTTTTTAAGTGGGATTGCATTTCCCTGCCTCTTAACATAGCCGGTACCGTTTTTTTGTGGCCGCTTATGAAGGAAGTTTTATTTGTGTCGGGTGTGTTTTTCGTTAAAGGCACATTCTACTTTAAACATTTGATTCCCCTTGTTTTAATCATCATCTCTTCCCTTTGGATGTGTATAATTTCCACACGCGAGCGCTATTTGATACACCGCGACTACAAGGTGGTTATGGAAAAGCTTTACAACAAGCACAGAACTGCTGAAATGAGCGATGATGAGTGGGAAGATTTTGTTAATAATTATAACGATGCGCCCGAGCAGGAAAAAACCATAAAATAATTAACCCAAAATAAAAAGATGTGCGTTCTCTCTGCATTCTTAGCGGAGAATGGGCAGGCACAAAAATTTTGGCAGGGAACTTGTCTTCTCTGCCGATTTGTGTTATAACGGAACTAACGAAAAGCCTTCCTCCGGGAGGAAGGGGAACCGCGTTAGCGGTGGAAGGAGCCCGCGTGACTTTAGGGTTGTACTAAATTCATTGTAACGCGCTCTCCCTCAGTCAGCTTCGCTGACAGCTCCCTCCCGGAGGGAGCCTTTGGACGCGCGCAACTTTAGGGGTATGGGCTTTGCCCGAAGCCTTTGTAATACAAAGGCGAAACTGGCGATAAAAGATAAAATCAGAAAGGAACTTATCTATGAAAAACCAATACAAAATCACAAAAGATTTAATGAAAACATGGGCAAAGGAATACCATTTGCA
>JAZUSW010000074.1:0-3645 GCA_045606925.1 Acutalibacteraceae bacterium
TCACGGTTGGTCCCCCTTCCCCGCTGGGGAAGGCTTTTTTTAAATTATCGGTTTTTGCCTTCATATATTTTGTTGCTGCTTCCCTCATCGGTTAACCTCTATTGAACCACGCGACTTTTCAAGTGGTTTTCGTTATACAAATAAATCCCCACCGACTCGATGGGGATTTTTGCTGTACATCCGTACTATTTTATTACCTTTACGAACACGAGAATAGAAAGAATAACGCCGATTAAAGCGTATAATCCCACCAATGTTCCGATAAGGGAGAATATAATTCCCAGCAACGGAATTTTTGCCAAAAGACCGATTACAAAACCGCAAACCACATCAATAACCACATAGATAATAAGGGTTACAATGAATGCGCCAAGCTCGGTTGCCTTAAAGGCATGAGGGAAAAATTTCTTTAATGCTTCCATTTTTTAGTCCTCCTGTATAAATTTTTTTAACCTTCCCCCGCGATTAACAAGAGAGGGTTTAGTTTGCCGATTGAAAATGGCTACTTTCACTATGGAAATCCGCCTTTTGTAAATTATATGCTTGTGTTAAGTCAGGAACAAATTTATCCTCCCTTGCTCTAAAGGGTGCGGGTGTCCTGTGTACACCTCTGCGCAAGCAGAAACACCGACCGAACCGGCAGGTGAGACGGGGGGGACCGCAAAGGCTCCCTTGCCTAAAGGGAGCTGGCAAAACCGTAGGTTTTGACTGAGGGATTCTTAGCGGTGGAGGGATTTTTTAATAAACAAATCAATATATTCGCATACACCTCTAAAATTTTTATTAACCTCATTGTTCGGTATACGAATCACTGTTAAGTTTCTGTTTTCTATTTTCTCTGTTCGAATTTTGTCTTTTAGCAATCCTTTTTCCTCATAATGTTGTGAACCGTCAAGCTCAATTATAAGCCGTGCATCACTACAATAAAAATCAACAATATAATTATCTATAACTTTTTGCCGCAAAAATCTTATTGGATATGTACGCAAGAAATCGTACCACAAATGTCGTTCTTCTTTGGTCATATTTTTTCGTAGTGTTTTTGCGTTATCCGTTAGTTTAGGATTGTGTTTTCGGTCTATTTAATATCCCTCCGTCTTTTTATCCCCTCGCCACGCTTACGCGTGGCCCTCTCCCCTTTAGTATCCTCCCACCGCAAGCGGTCCCCCCTCCCTTAGGCAAGGAGGGCAACGGGGCGCTTTGGCAAATCCACCTTCCTTTAGGCAAGGGAGGCTAAGAGTGTAACTTGTGGAAGTCATTTCCACAAGTTGAGTTTTCCGCATAACAACAAGCATTTTCTTGTATTTAATATAACATTTATTATAAAGATTTTCAAGTTATATATGCAAATAAAGTTATCCCGAAATTACGAGATAACTCTATTTTTGATGGTATGACAAAAATCATACCGACACTTTGAAAATCATACTAAAGAAAATATAGTTAAAAACTTTGTTTTTAAGCAATAAAATCGCCAAAAGTATGACGGTTATTCCTGCCTTGCCTTTTTATATGTATAAATCGACCTAAAGTTAAAATTTGCAGAAATCTATATAAGCAGATATTGTTGAATTTTGTGCGGCAATTTTTGCATTATATGATGTTATTTCAGAATTGCGTTCAATATTTTTGTTTGAGGCAATTAATCGTTCAGATTGCCTATATACACGTTCTGCAATGTGATTCGACTCTTGTATTGCTTCATATAACGCATACTGTGTGTCTCTAATTTGAGCTAACATTGAAAGTGCTTGAGTTAGATTTGAAATGATGATGTCTTGTCTGGATTCACTCTCATATAAATTATAAGCTCCATTTGCACCTAAAAGTTCGGTGCAGCGTCCCGAATCTATATATTCCCACATTGTTACGATTGGAACAAGCTCTCTGTACTTCGGATATATTACATTTGCCGAATACAATTTTTCCATTAAATTTTCAACTTTATTAACTTCTGTTCTCAATTCGTTTTGTTGTTCTTTTAATGAGAGTATTTGTTTTTTTTCAACCTCTACACGAGCATTATCATCGTTAATTTTTCTTAAGTATTCTTTTTCTCGTTGACTGTATTTTCTAAAATATAAAACCGCACCACTAACTAATGCGGCAGGTATAGATATCCATATACCCCCAATAATCATAGGTTCTATAAAATAAATTATCCCGTTATCCTGTGTCGTATATGTGAAAATAGCAATAATAAAACTTAGTATAACACCTAAAACAAGCACTGTGAAAAACGATTTTGAAAAATCACCTTTTTGAGATTCAGGTCTTGTAAAGGTGTTTTTTATTCCTAAACTATTTATTTTGCTTTGTAAGCGGTCAATTGTTGTATTTAGTGTATAACGATTAATTTCCAAAGTCTTTGCATGCTCTAAATACTCTCTAATTTCAGAATTATTTATACTACCGTTATTCTGGACTACTTGATTAGGAGTATGAATAATTTCTGTAGTTGAGCTAGTTGAAATTTTTTCACCACATTTAAAACAAAACATTGCATCATCAGATAATTGTGTTCCGCATTTTGAACAAAACATTATAATTCCTCCAAAATAAAAAAGTGTGTGCAACCGAAGCTACACACACCGAAAAACGCATAACTCCAGTTTGCTACCACACAAAACTATTAGCAACCCATACGAGAATGCCAAAATAGAGAATGCGTTTTTACCAAAATAAAAACGATTCCCGTATCAGTTGCTATATTAAGTTTTGTGTGGTGCTTTTAGTTTATCACACTTTTGGAGTTTTTACAACTATTTACAATAAAATCTTTTGTCCCTATTGTAGCGCAAGCATACCATAATTCTTTATAAATTACAACATATACAAAAATGTCCCCGCATTTTTCCGCGGGATAATTTTGCTTTATGGCGGACAGTCGGGATGGTGGAAAGCACCTACAATAAAAATTTTAATTCTTTTTGTAGGGGCGGGATTCCATCCCCTCCCGCTATTAAATTTAAAACCTTTTCGGGAGAGCGCGGAGACTCCCCCTTACGATATGTTTAATCGCTGCATGTGGTGCTCTCGGCAAAAGAGGGGGGCTGCAATCATTCTTTTCCATACTTTTCTTTTAATCGCTTCAAAAATGCCGAGGCATCGTCTCTTTCTTCTTGTGTGTTTCCCCACCAACCTTCACAGAACTCAAAATCAGACATCATATCTAATACCTTTGGTGTATATACTCTCGTAATTCTTAAATTCTCGATTAATTCGATTGGAACGAAATCCACATAATATCTTCCGCCACGGCTAAGGCCTAAAACAGAAATGTGCGTCTTGTTTTGGTCCAGTAATCTTTCATCCCATAGGCGACCGCAAAGATATACCTTTGTATTACCTTTAAAAGAGGCCGTTCCGTATCTCAAAACTCCGTTTTCATCAATTCGTGTTTTCTTTATGTTTCCTACAACTGCATATCTCCATAGGATTTTCATTTTCCTCACCTCTTAAATACATTATACTATACTATTTGTCCAATAAAAAGGACTTTGCATAGAAAAATCCGCCCGAATTTTTCGGGCGGATAGTTTTGCTTTATAAACCTAATTACTTAGATTCTTTGATAGAATTTTAGTGATATTCCGACTTTGGCGGAGTGATATTTTCGCAAAGCAAAAGTGATATTGAAGCCTT
>JAZUSW010000075.1:0-5865 GCA_045606925.1 Acutalibacteraceae bacterium
CATGGCTACGATCCGACTTCCTCTGCCAGATATAAATCAAACTGACCGGCCGTTAATCTTGCAACATACTGATTGTAAGGAACGCTTTCAATTTTTATCTTTATGCCAACCGCAGCCATCTGTGCAGCAATAAGATTAGCAGCATTGTTTCTAAATGCGTTTTCTTCATTAACAAGCAACCGCAATTCTATAACATCATCGTTTGCATTAACAAAAAATCCCTCATTATTTTTTTTATTATAACCTATTTTCTTGAAATTCTCAATAGAAATCTCAAATTTACTTTCTGTTTGTATAGTTTGTATACCTTTTACGGTTTTCCAAGCAGGATTATATACACCCGTTGCAACCACCGCGTTGGTATAATATGCATCTTCACAAATCTTTGCGCGATTTATACCCGCCGATATGCCGTGTCGCATATTTGCATTTTTAAGAAGCGGTTTGTTAAGGTTAACACCTATATATACTAAATTATTAAGACCCACATTCACTCTGCTGCCGCTCATTCTTAAAATGTTACAGTCGGATAAATCGGTGTAGTACATATCCACCGCACCTATCTCAATGGCATGAGAAAGCGCCTCTTGGTCGGGCGTATTTATCAGTTTGACACTTTGTACAGTAGGCACCGTTGTATGATGCTTTTGGTTGGCAGTAAGCCCCTTTAAATCACCGTTTAATCTGTATCGACCGCTACCGATAGGCGGTAATTCAACATTATCCTCGTTTTTAAGCGTATCGCTATCTTTTTTAATTATGGGAAATGTTAACAGGTTTGCCATATACTCATCTTTTTTTGTTGCCGTAAATACTACGGTTTTTGTGTCAACAAAAGTTGCCGAAGTAAATTCTTCCAGTCTTGGCGAATAGTAACTTGAAGATTTTGCAAGATTAAACGAATAAATCACATCCTCAGCCGTTACATAACTTTCATCACTGAAGAGTGCATTTTTCAAGGTTACAGTGCAAGTCGCTTCACTTACGCTTATGCTGTCAGCCAAAACATTTACTGCTGTATACTCGCTATCGACCGCCACCAATGTATCATAAAGCAAAGAACCGATAAGGCGGTTGAGCGTTGTTTTTGATTTGTACGGATTAAAAGAATCGGCAGTATTACAAGCAAGACTTATGCCGTCCCCTACATATATAGATTGTGAGTTTTGCGGATTTTCTTGTGCATTTTGCTTTTTGCCGCAACCGTATACTGTCATAAGAAGGCACAAACATAAAATCAGTGCCACAATCCTTTTCATACTGCCACCTGCCTTTCACCGTTTATTTTATTATTCGCAATAAATAGGTTTTACCGCTACTGTTTTACCGCTTTTTTCATCGATTTCAAATATACAACCGTTTATCATACAAGGGCCGTCTGCCAACTCAAAACGGCTCATATCATTATCGCGAAGCCGGTTAATTATTATATCACTTTTAACGCCTAACACTGAGTTTTTGGGTCCTGTCATACCAATATCGGTTATATAGCCCGTGCCGTTTGGCAAAATTTGCAAGTCGGCTGTTCTGACGTGGGTATGTGTTCCAAACCCCGCAGATACCTTGCCATCCAGATAAAAACCCAACGCGCGTTTTTCGCTTGTTGCCTCGGCGTGAAAATCAACCAAAATAATGTTTGCACCATCATTTTTTGCTCTTAAAAGTAAAATGTCCGCCGCCGTAAACGGATTGTCAACCTCGTGCCTTTCAAGGTAAATTTTACCGCTTAAATTTATTACGGCAATTCTGTTTTTACCCATATCAGCAAGATAGTAACCGCCGCCGTAATCGGCAACCTTTAAGTTTTCAGGGCGCAAAACAAACGGATGGTTCTCATAATATGGTAAAATCTCTTCACGGCGGAAAGAATGGTTACCGCCTGTAATTACATCGGCGCCGATATTTATTAACCAATCAGCGCTTTGGGGCAAAACGCCGTTGCCATCCGCAGAGTTTTCACCGTTTATAACAGTAAAGTCTATACCGTGCTCCCTTTTTATGCAGTTTAAGTGCTTTTCAAGCATCTCACATCCTATGCTACCGCATACGTCCCCAATACATAAAATTTTCATACGGCAACACCACCCCATTTTGATTCCATAATATCATTATACTTAAAATTCAAGAATTTTCAACAAAAATAAAAAAGCGACCTTTCTACAACAAATAGAAATCTGCCGCCGCCTTAATATAAAAGTTAATTTTGAGTTGACAAATGATTTTAAAAATGCTATTATATGTTGCGTGCAATATCGAGGTGTGGCGCAGTTGGTAGCGCACTAGTTTTGGGACTAAGAGAACGGTTCAACCCCCTCACCTTGAAAAACCGCTTAAACACTGGGTTTTCGGGAGTTTCAAATCTCGGTTTTTGAGGTTTGACCCTATATTTGACCACAACTACAATCATTAATTTTTGACCCTATATAATTCAATATTTTCACATTTCGAGGTGTCGCCCAGTTGGTAGGGCGCTAGTTTTGGGAGCGTGCCTAGCAGTTATTGCCGAGATTTAGCGGAAGTCCCGAAAAGCCTTTATTTATGCGGGTTTTCGGGAATTTAGGAAAACGCAAAATCGCGTGGAATTTGCGTTTGACCACAGTTTGTCCCACTTCCACGCAAAAGCGAGAAAAATTAAATAGATATCCGGGTGTGGCGCAGCTGGGAGCGCGGGTGGTTTGGGACCATCAGGCCGCAGGTTCGATCCCTGTCACTCGGACCAAACCTCTGATATTTCACAACGTATCAGAGGTTTTTTCTTAAATTCATTAAAGTGATAGGGGCTTTACGATGATTGAGTACGACTCATTAAAAACTATATTAGTAGATTTTTTTCGCAATTATAAAGCTTATGAGTTGAAAACAATTTGCGAAAAATATTCCATCCAATGTGATAATGAAATGAATCCTATGTATAGCAAACGTCTATATGTGGAAAGCGGTTTATCTAAAAAATCCTTTTCCGAATTACAAGAAATTGCGAAGGAAATCATTGCTAATGGGTGTGATAACATTTTTATAAAGAATGTTGAGCCATATTTAAACGATGATTTTTTCGAGATTCCCATGACTACTCGAAGGATGATTTTAAATTGGTTATGCTCTCAAAATAATTTGGAAGGAAAAGTTGATATTTGCCATTTGATTTCTTGTGCTTGGAACATTGATGAAATGCAAGTAACAGTGGTGCAATGGAACGAACAATTTCCACTCAAAGAATATGTTATACAACATATGATTAGAAATGATGATATAACATATCGCGAGTTATTTGAAGATTTACTCGACTTCATGTATATATCCAATAAACAACTGATTGTCTTTTTGGAATCGCTTGTTAATCCTTCAATACGGGAACCTGACGAACAAGAATACTATGTATCTGAATTAAATCATATTATTTGTTCAGAAGGATTTCAATTAGTACAACGAAAAAGTATCGCAGGACAACCAATTTATGCATTAGAAAAAGTATCTGCGGGAATTAGCGGAAAAATTCAAAACATAATTTTTGGAGCGTATGACGTAAAACCGGATATCGTAATCGAAGATTCTCTTTTAAACACATTGAAAATTGTTGGTGATGAAGAAAAATGCTTATTTTACAATTTACCGATATCTGTCAATGGTCTTTCTTGGCATGATTTGGTATCTTGGTGGAACAAAGGCAATACAAGTTATGATATTGAAATCGAAAAGAGCTTGGTAGAAAGACTGAAAAAATCTTTAGATTCTGAACCCGAAGTAATTTTTATACGAACATATTATAATCTTATTCATAAGTTGGGCAACAATAACCTTCCTGCATTAATTCCGCAAGTATATTGCCATTATGATCCTAAAAGTGCAAAGTTGCGAAAGGGACAAGTTTATGTTCTGCAAAGAATGGACTTTCTTTTATTGTTACCTTATGGGCACAGAGTAGTTGTAGAAATTGATGGAAAACACCATTACGCCAATAATGACACTGCTTCTCCTTCAAAATATGCTTCTATGGTGCGAGACGATAGAAATCTAAAACTATATGGTTACGATGTTTATCGTTTCGGTGGACATGAGTTTACTTCGCAAAATATTGTTGCAATAATTGAGGAATTTATAATAAATCTTTTCAAAAAATATGGTGTGATATAGTTTTATTTTAAAAGAAAACAGTAGTAACTATAAAGCTTTTCTTTGTTTACTGCAAACCAATTTTTGAGGGCGCCGTTAGTCGGCGCCCTCTTTTAGTTTCGCTTTCTCTTCCGCAATCTCCGCTTTGACTCGCTCGATCATCTCAGCGAGTTTGATTTCGCACTGTTCTTTCGTTTCGGCGTAGACGTTGAATTTCTTTCGTTTTCCGCCGGGGAGTCTCGGGAAGAAGCTGCCTTCCCAGAGGCTATCGTTTATCTGATACAAGCATCCCGTGCCGCTCTTGCGTATCTTTCTCGGCTCGGGCTCGGGATGGGGTTCTGTGGGCGCACACGGGGCGTTTACGGGCGAGTTCGGGTTTGCCGTGGGTGTTTGCTTTACCTCGGGCATCCGTGCGTCTGTGCGCCCGATCTTGCGGTCACTGCTCACCGCCGCCTGCATCTGCATCGTGTCGGTCATATGGCTGTAAATATCCAGCGTTGTCGCCGCTGATACGTGCCCGATGGTTGCCGACAGCGTTTTCACGTCCATGCCGTTTTCAAGCGCCATCGTGGCGAAGGTATGGCGCA
Source organism: Acutalibacteraceae bacterium (assembly GCA_045606925.1). Classification (GTDB taxonomy): domain Bacteria; phylum Bacillota; class Clostridia; order Oscillospirales; family Acutalibacteraceae; genus SIG565. Next base: position 4,698 of record JAZUSW010000075.1, read on the forward strand.
GGTCATGGAAGCGCACGTGCTTGCATCCCGCTCGCTTGAGTAGGATCGACAGGATATCGCCGACGGACGTGGGATACCTCGGTACGTCGGGATTTTGCGGCGACGGGAACATCCAGCGCGAGTTGATTGTCTCCTTATATTTTCTCAGCACCTCCACCAGCGACGGCGGCAGTACCACCGTGCGGATGGAGCTTTTTGTTTTCGGCACGGAGATCTCGATCTTGCCGTTCACGGCACACGCCTGGCGGACGATTTGGAGTTCGCCCGTTTGGAAGTTGAGATCATCCCATTGCAGTCCCATCAACTCCCCTCGGCGCATCCCTGTGCCCAGCTCCAACAGGAACAGTTCATAGTATCCGTCCTCTTTGGCCTGGGCAAGGAATCGTTGCAGCTCGTCCTTTGTCAGCGCCTGCATCTCCCGCGCTTTCTTGGGCGGCAGTTTACAGCCGATGGCAGGATTGACCCGTATCAGTCCTTCAGCTACCGCTTTTTCCAATGCCATGCGACAGCTTGCGTGGCAGGCGCGCACCATGCGGTCGGACAGTCCCGTTCCGTATTTCTCAACGTATTGCTTTCGCCCGTTTCGCTTCAGCCGTGCGTAAAACTGTTGCAGATCGTTCTGCGTCAGTTTGTTCAGCGGTATCTTGCCGATCTCGGGGATGATGTGGTCGTAGATTCGGTTCTCGTAGTTTTGCTGAGTCAGCGGTCGGATGGCGGGCTTTGAGTAGTTCTCGTACCAGAACTCCATCCAATCACCAAACAGCATATCCGGCTTGCACCGCGTGCTCGGCGGTCGGTATTCTTCTTTCAGTTTTTCAAGTTTCTCGGCGCATTCGGTCTTGGTGTGTGCGAGGACGTTTTTGGTGATGGGCAGTCCTTTGTCATCGTAGCCGACCACCACTCTGCCTTCCCACCGTCCGTCCTTGCGTTGACGTAGCGTTCCTTTTCCGTTTTGTCTTCTTTTAGCCATTTTGTCACTCCTTTATGATGAGGTCTTCGATGAATCCGCGGACGATGCTTGACGCGCGTTTTTGCATGTCGGTGGTCACGTGGGTGTAGGTGTCCAGCGTAAAGCTGGCGTTGGTGTGCCCGAGGATGCGGGACAAGGTTTTGGCATCCACGCCGCCCGTCAGTGCGTGGGTGGCGAAGGTGTGGCGCAGATCATGGA
>JAZUSW010000076.1:0-9530 GCA_045606925.1 Acutalibacteraceae bacterium
ATAAAGAATACTGCTCATTTTTATCAATATCATCATTATTATCTCCAAAAACGGAGCCATCAGTAGTGTTATCTATAATAACATTATCGTTGTCATCATCAATATCATCAACGACCGAGGTACCAGTAACATCATCTACAATAACTTCACTATCGATAACTTCATCCTTTACGACATTATTATCGTTGCCTTCAACGGTATTGTTTACAAGGTCATCATCGTTATCTTCAACAACATTATTATTAATCATACCGCCGTTAACAACATTTGCAACATCAATAAGATAATTATGAACAAGGGAGTTCATAAGTTCTTTACGGGTTGCGCGTTCGTTGGTAATGATTATTAAAGACTGCGGTCCGCTTTCCAGAATAATACCACCATATACACCATCGTTAGTTACCAATGGTACGCCACCTGTGATTATTTTGTCGGTTTCCATTGAAGTAATTCCAAACTCATGGGGGGATACAGTTTCGGTTTTAAATCCGATAGAACCGGCAAGTTTTGTAATAAGTTCCTCATCAAATTTTGATGTAATGATAATCGCGCGACTTCTTGAAACGGCTAATGATAAAGCGCCCAAAAAAGATTTATCGGTATTTGGACAACTCGTAAAAAGTCTCATTTGAAGCGCTGTATTAAGATTAAATTCAAATTCAAAATCGGTGGTGCATTTAAAATAGATTATCTCGGTTTTTAAATTTATCATTTTAAATTCTCCTTTAATTAATTTTCACTACCGTTTGTAGTGTCATCACTGGTGGTACTGTCTGTACCGCTTGTTGTATCGGAATTAGTTGTGCCGTTACTTGAGCTTTCATCTGAGTTTGTGCTACTGCTATCGGTGGAACTGCTCGTAGTATCGCTTGGAGTGCTTGAAGTTGAACTACTTGTTGATTCGCTTGAGGTACTCGTTGAAGATGAGGTGGTTGGAGTACTTGATGTAGCCGGGGTGGAAGATTCGGTAGGCGTACTCGATGTAGTGGGGTTAGAAGGATTATTTGGCGTTGATGGCGTGTCGGTTACAGAAGATGTATTTGAGCTGTCGCCGGGAACTATAATAAGCGGTGGGTCATTCGTATCTTCGATGGGTGAATCGGGAAGCGGTTTTGTGGTAAACGGATAATCGGTATTATGCGCATCGTACCACGCTTTAGGATAGTACGGATTCGGATTTACTGTTAAGGAAGCGGGATAGTCATCCTTAAACGAGTCAACCGAGAAACCCATAACTACCAATTTAGCGTTTTCAAAGTCATCAGCATCTGTAATTAAAGTAATAGTATCGACATCGGTAGGATACTCTGATAACTTATATAGACTTCTTACCTTAATATCATCCAACCATTCGTTAAAGGTGTCCTTGCTCGAAAATTCGCTTAATGTGTGGTCAAAACCATCGGCATCGCCTGAGTCAATAATCATTACCGCAAAGATTTGATAAATGCGTTGAGAATATTTTGTTGTAAGCTCGATTTTTGTGTGTTCGCGCAGATAGTTAATAGATTTATATTTTTTAAGTGATGCAAACATCGAGCCATCGGTAGGTGAGTTACCGTATATAACGGTATTTATGGCATATGCATCGCTGGTAGGTGTAATATCAGAAGCAAAATACAGCGCACCGTACTTGCTTGATTGCTTTTTGTAGTTATGATTTTTATAAAAACTACCGTTTTTGTTAGAGCAAACAGGTAGATTTACCGTATCATTACCCACATTAAGCCAAGCCGCAATATCAGCATTTATACTTGAAAACTTAGTAATATCAGAAAGTTGGCCGTTTGAATCAACGGTACCGGTATAACTCCAATCTTCACGCAAGGATTCGAGTAATGCGTTGTTTTTGTTGGATGCGTTAAAATAACCGTAAACTGATATTGATGCCAGTAAAATTGATGCAATAATAAGGGCAAAGATAGAATTAACTGCAACTTTTTTTATTTTTTCTACATTAGCAAAAATTTGTCTTATCTTTTGCAAGGTATAGGTGACACCGTTTTTAAATTTTTCAATATAGGGATTAATATCAAAATTAGGTGTATAAACCTCCGGAGTATCAAAATAATCTTCATTAACCGTAAAGCCGATTTCATTTTCGGGCAATTTATCATCTACTGATTCGATATTTTCTTCAAAAACATCAAACTTTGTTGAGGTGATTTCCGCGGCATCTTCTGATATGGTATCAAATCCGGTGTTTTCAATGTTTGAATCGACAGCAGTAACAGGTAAATCAAAATGCGGCTGCTCGTATAAAAGAAAAAGCGGGGCATCAATGTTAGTGCCATCGGGCAGTTCATTGGGCAAACACACTAAATAACGGCGCAACAAATCAAGACAAGCGTATGTTGTCTTTCGGCGAATTTCATCACGCGAAAGTTTGCTGTCGAGATTAAGGTCAATAACCCAATTCTTTTTGCCGTTGGTTAGCGCGATGTAAACTGTACCAACCGGTTTATATTCACTTGAAGCAGGTCCCGCAACACCCGTTGCTGAAACACCTATATCGGCATCACTTAAAAGCTTAATTCCGCGTGCCATTTCTACGGCGGTCTGCATACTTACTGCACCGTATTTTTTAAGTGTTGTCGCAGAAACACCCAAGGCGGCTTTCTTTATGCGGTCGGCATAAGACGAAATACCGATTTCAAAAACTGCCGAGGCGCCAGGTACTGATGTTATAGCCGATGATAGCATACCCGCAGTACAAGATTCAGCCGTTGCAACCTTTAAATTATGTTTGTTAAGCAGCTCAACAACAGTCCAAGTGATATCATCAAATGGATTTGATATTGCATTATCGCCAAATAACATTTTCAGGTTCATAAGGGTTTCATTGCATAGATTTTCGGCATCAGTTATTGATGTACTTTCGGCAACAACCAAAACTCTTACCGAGTTATCGTTGTTAATAGCATATAACCGCGGATTAGAAAACAAACACTCTTCGGAGAGAATTTGTAAAATTTCCTCATAGGATTTTTCACATATATCAAGATAATCAAAGGCGTAGTTTTCGTTTTTGCCAAATGTTGTGCACAAAATATGAGCCACACAATCAAAAAACTTCTTATCATCTTTTTCCAAAACCGCAACAACGCTTTTTTTATAAATACCGAAGTTATCATCAAATAAAATTTTAGAAAACAACTCGGAATTATTGATTACTGTGGGTTCGGTGGCAAAGATAATATCGTTGTTTTTGGCAACCGAGTTTAATGTTTTTTTAATATTTTCATTACCGTCACAGCAAATAAAAGAAATACTACCGCCTGTTGAAAGCAGTTGTGTTATCGTGCGGGTTTTAGTCAGAAAGGACTTATCGGTAAGGTCTTCGTGTTTGGAGTATAAAATTGCGGTATTCAAATCAACACCTCTAATCTATTAAAGAAAATTCAGTGCCGTTAACGGCTTTTTCTATTAGTAAATCAATATTTAGCGCCTTTTCGGCTTCGATACACTGCTCAATGGTCGGTCGGGTTTTCGGATGCTTTGGAGTAAATACAGTACAACAGTCTTCATATGGTTGGATAGAAATTTCAAATGTGTCAATTTTACGGGAAATGATAACGATTTCTTCCTTGTCCATACCAATAAGAGGGCGCAGTACAGGCATATTTACAACATTATCGGTAACTGCAAGAGCAGGTAATGTCTGACTTGCAACCTGTCCCAAACTTTCACCGGTGATTAATGCCAAACAGTTTCTTTGCTCGGCCAACTTTTGTGAAATGCGCATCATCATACGGCGCATAATAAGGGTGAAAAATTCCTCAGGACATTTATCTGCAATTTCCTGTTGTATTTCGGTAAAAGGAACCACACCTAAACGGATTGTGCCGCTGTATGCGGCAACCTTTTGTAAAAGTTGCCGTACTTTAAGTTCGGCACGGGGACTTGTATACGGTGGACTTGCAAAATGTATTGCATTAAGTTCAAGTCCGCGTTTTGCCATACACCACGCTGCAACGGGACTGTCAATTCCGCCCGAAATCAGTATTGCTGCACGACCTGCCGTTCCAACAGGTAGACCTCCTGCGCCGTGAAGCTGATTTGCACGGATGTAAGCATTATAATCTCTGACTTCAACAGTAACTGTAACATCGGGGTTATGCACATCTACTTTTAGGTGTGGGAAAGCGGCAAGTAATTGACCGCCGAGCTCATAACAAATTTCGGGGGATTTCAGTGGGAATGTTTTGTCGGAACGCTTTGCCTCAACCTTAAAAGTTTTAGCGTAGGGTAGTGTGCTTTTTAAATACTCTTTTGCATTATCAATTATGCTTTGAATATTCTTTTCGCAAACACAAGCGCGAGAATATCCCGCAATACCAAAAACTTTGCTTACAGCATCAAGCGCTTTTTCAAACTCAAAGTTTTCATCCTTGGGCTCTATAAAAATAGTAGACTGTGCGCGTTTCAAAGTAAATTCACCATATTTAGAAATGCGCTTTTTTATGTTTTTTACAAGTACATCTTCAAAGGTGTTACGGTTAAGACCTTTAAGCACTAATTCTCCGTTTTTAATAAGTATAATTTCCTTCATATTTATGCCTTCCTTAAAGTTTCACAAGCACCTTTAAGCACCAAACAAAACTTATCAATTTCTTCCTTTGTATTAAAGCGATTAAAGCTTATGCGTAATGCGCTGTCAATTCGTTTATTATCAAAGCCCATCGCGGTCATAACGTGGCTTTTTTGTCCCTTTGCACAAGCGCTGCCGCTTGAAATATAAATACCAAAACTATCAAGATAGTGCAAAACCGTTTCAGAACGGTGGGTGTTAAGTGAAAAATTAAGCACATACGGTAAGCCGCATTCGGTAGAGTTGATATTTGATAAGGGAAAAGCTTCGGTAATTTTTTGGCAGGCATAACGGAATAGTTCGCTGACAAAAGCCAAGCTTGAGTTAATGTTGCCTAATTCTTCAACTGCACCCCTGAAAGCGCAAATAAGCGGTATGTTTTCGGTGCCGGGACGAAGCCCTTTTTGTTGTCCGCCGCCAAAAAGCAGAGGATGTATATTTTTTTGCTTCCTTTTATATAAAAAGCCAACACCTTTCGGACCGTGAATTTTATGGGCACTGGCACTTAATAAATCAATACCTAAAGAATTTACATTTATTGGCATTTTGCCGAAAGCTTGTACGGCATCACAGTGTAAAAGAGCGGGTGAGCCGACATTTTTTATGGCATCTGCCGCGGCTTTAATCGGTTGTATTGCGCCGGTCTCATTATTCACAAGCATTAAACTTACAAGAATTGTGTTTTTGGTTACTGCACGGCTTATATCTTCTGCACTGACAACACCGTTACAGTCGGGTGATAAATAAATAACTTCAAAACCATCATTTTCAAGACATTTCATCACTTCTAAAACCGAGGGGTGTTCAATTTTCGAGGTCACGATTCGGTTGCCGCGCTTTTTTAGTGCTGATACGGCGCCCCTGATAGCCAAGTTGTTAGATTCAGTACCGCCGCTTGTAAAATAAATTTCCTCGGGCGAACAACAAATTATATCGGAAACGGATTGACAGGCAAGTAATAACTGTTCTTCGGCTTGTATTCCCAAAGAGTGCAAAGACGAAGGATTGCCCCAGTTTTTGCACAAAGCATCATTTAGATATTTTATCGCCGTTTCGCACGGTTTGGTAGTAGAACTGTTATCAAAATAAATAATTTTCTCCAATTTTGCACCCCGAATAAAACTTAATCAATTTATTATACTATATAATATATGATTTAACAATAGAATTTTTAGGTTTTGGAGGAAATTTTGTGAAAAGAAGGACTGTAATCAGAATTTTATCGTTTTTAGTGGCAATAGCGCTAATTTTGGCGGTAGTAATTATCGACTGCTATGAAGAAATGAATTTTTACAAAAATCAGGTGAGATTTACCTATTCTTTGGCGCTTGATGAATTAAACACCAGTATTGAAAATATAAACATTAATCTTGAAAAAGCCGCTTATGTTACAACAGAAAAACAAATAAACAGTATTGCGGTTACGCTATATACAGAAGCAAAAATTGCAAAGAATGCATTTGCACAAATTTCGGGTGTTGGTCTTAACCAGGATGGCTTTAATAAATTTTTGTCTCAGGTGGGAAATTATGCGGTATTTGTTGCGCAAAAGGTTACCGATGGTTATCAAATCAGCGATAAAGACAGAGAAAATATTTTAAAACTCGGTGAAATATCCGATAAACTTTCAAAGGATATTACCGATATGGGTGCCGAGTATAACAACAGCGGTTTTTGGAGTAAAGAACTTTCAAAGAGTGTTAATAACACATTGGAAGACAGCAAATTAAGCGAATTTTTTTCCGAGATTGATGAAAACTTTACCGATTATCCGACATTGATTTATGATGGTCCGTATTCGGATTATACAATAAACGCTGAGTCACAGATATTAAAAGACAAAGAAGAAATTGATATTGAAACAGCCAAAAGCTATGCAGCTGAACTTTTGGATATTGAAGAAAGCGAATTGAGTTTTGACAGTAACGAAACCGGCAAAATCGATGCATATCGTTTTGTATATGACGGCGGTGTCATCAGTATAAGTCAAAGGGGAGGGTATCCTGTTTATTTCAGAAAATACACAACCGAAAAAACTCCTTTTTATAACTATGAACAGGCGGTCTCAATAGCGTATAAATATCTTGCTAAAAACACATCGCAAAAATTTATGCCAACATATTATTATACCGATAACGGTGTGTGTACAATAAATTTCAGTTATGTAAACGGTACAGTAATTTGTTATACCGATTTGATAAAGATAGGTATAGATTTATCAAGCGGTGCGGTTGTTTTGTATGAAGGTCGCGGATATTTAACAAATCATAAGGTCCGCACCTTGCCGACTCCGAAAAACAGCTTGGAAGAAGCACAAAAGGTCGTTAGCCCCGCACTTTCGGTCAAACAAAGCTCTTTGTGTGTAATCCCTAAGGCATCGGGTGAGGAAGTCCAGTGCTATGAATTCTTGTGTGAGGGTGAAAACAACAAGGAAATTTTGGTGTATATAAACACCCAAAGTTTGCAAGAAGAGGAACTTTTTATTGTTTTACACACAAAAGGCGGAACTCTTGTAAAATAATACTTGATTTTTTAAAACAAATGTGGTATCATATTTGAGCATTTGATTTCATCCGGTCCTTACGGATGGGTTTGATGCCGAAATATCGACATTAAAGCGGGTGGTCCTCTGCACAATAGCGGCATGAACATCTGAAGTGTTTAAGGAGGAAAAAACATGGACGCAATCAAAAATTTGACCGCCGATTTAATTAAGGAGGATGCTCCTAAAATTGACATCGGTAGCACAGTTCGAGTACACGTAAAAATTCGTGAAGGCGAGCGCGAGAGAATCCAGGTATTTGAAGGTACTGTAATTGCTCGTAACAACAGCGGTATTGCTGAAACATTTACTGTAAGACGCGTATCTTACGGTGTAGGTGTTGAAAGAGTATTCCCTGTACATTCACCCAATGTTGCTAAGGTAGAAAAGGTTAGAGCCGGTAAAATCCGCCGTGCTAAGCTTTATTATCTTCGTGATAGAGTTGGTAAAGCCGCAAAAGTTAAAGAACTTATCGGTTAAGAGATTCTTAGAAAGGGGACGTTTTTATGTCCCCTTTTTTGCTTTAAGAAGGGCGTGTGAGTTTTATGAACGATGCTTTTGAATATGAGTTTGAAGTAGCCGAGCCCACAGTTGTGAAAACCGAAAAAAAGCCCTTTTCTTTGAAAAAGGAGGTTTTCGAGTGGCTGGAAATTTTAATTACTGCCGTTATCCTGTTGGTAATACTTTTTTCATTTATCTTTAAAGTTGTTACCATTAGCGGTCGTTCCATGCAAAACACTTTAATGAACGGTGAAAAAGTAATTATTTCCAATATCGGTTATACTCCAAAGCAGGGGGATATTGTGGTTATTTCCCGTAATGCCAATAATATCGCCAGTGTTGCCGATGCTAATACTCCAATAATTAAAAGAGTTATCGCTACCGAAGGTCAGGTGGTTGATATTGATTTTGTTTCCGGCATTGTTTATGTTGATGGCGTAAAACTGGAAGATGATTATACAAAAACACCCACAAATTTGCGTGGTGATATTGAGTTTCCCGTTGTAGTAAATGAAGGGTGCATTTTTGTACTGGGGGACAACCGCAACGATTCTACCGATAGCCGTAATTCATCAATCGGCGAAAACGGTATGATTGATACAAGGCACGTATTAGGAAAAGCATTATTCAGAATTTTCCCCTTTAATGGATTTGGGGGATTATACTAATGGATAATACACAAAATATCCAATGGTTTCCGGGCCATATGGCAAAAACAAAGCGTAAAATTGCTGAAATTTTACCGCTTATAGATGGTGTTGCCGAGGTTATAGACGCCCGTATTCCCATAAGTAGCCGAAATCCCGATATTTTGGAAATAGTAGGGGACAAGCCACGCGTTATCTTGCTTAATAAGTGCGATATGGCGGATGATAAGGTTACTGATGATTGGATAGCATATTTTAAAAAACAGGACATAACAGCTATCCCTATTGACTGCAAATCAGGTAAAGGTTTAAATGCTTTTAAAACAACCGTTAAGGAACGGCTTCGTGATAAATTAGAATCCTATAAAGCAAAAGGTATGGCAGGAAAACCGTTGAGAATAATGGTTGTCGGTATTCCGAATGTCGGCAAATCTTCCTTTATAAACAGGATTTCAGGTAAAACCTCCGCAAAGGTTGAAAACCGACCGGGTGTTACGAGAGGTAACCAATGGTTTACTATCGATAAAGAGCTGGAACTTCTTGATACGCCGGGCGTTTTATGGCCCAAATTTGATGATAATACCGTTGGTGAGCATCTTGCTTTCACAGGGGCTGTAAAAGACGGTGTTGTTGATATTGAACTGTTGGCAGTTCGTATGTTAGAAATACTTTCCAAAGATTATCGTGAGTTGTTGGTGTCCCGTTACGGCACTTTGGATTTTGAATTGGAGCCGTATGAGCTTTTAGAACAAATCGGCAGAAAACGCGGTATGGTTATACGCGGAGGAGAAACCGATACATTGCGCGCTTCAACTATGTTGCTTGAAGAATTTCGTAATTGTAAAATCGGTAAAATTTCATTGGAGAGGGTAGAAAATGCCTGATTATAGTTTTGAATCGGATTTTATTTCAAAAGGTTATAAGATGATTTGCGGCGTTGATGAGGCAGGTCGCGGCCCTTTGGCAGGACCTGTTTGCGCTGCTGCGGTTATTTTAGCCCCAAATACCGAGGTTGAAGGTCTTAACGATTCTAAAAAACTAAGCGAAAAAAAGCGAGAAGCTCTTTTTGATGTTATTAAAGAAAAAGCGTTGGCATATTCTATTGCTTTTGCATCGGTCGATGAAATTGAAGAGCACAATATTTTAAATGCAACTTATATTGCTATGAATCGCGCAATTAACTCTTTAAAAATTCAACCCGATTTTGCAATAATTGACGGTAACCGCATACCAAAGGATATATCGGTAG
>JAZUSW010000077.1:0-23279 GCA_045606925.1 Acutalibacteraceae bacterium
CCCGAAAAAAGCACTTTACAGGACACTCCGCCCGAGCCCGTTGAGGTCACCGATAAGATAACGGTGCTTGATACCAAAACCGAAAAAACAACCGAAATTACGGTGCGTGACTATATTTTTGGCACGGTAGCCGCCGAAATACCGCTCGCATACGAAGATGAAACGGATAAAGCCCATGCCGTTGCCTGTTACACCTATTTGCTTTACAAAAAGGACAAGAATAAGTCGCAAAACTACGATATTACCAACGACTCTTCGGTTGACCAGGCGTATATAACCCGACAGGAAGCGCTTGAAAAATGGGGCGACAATGCCGCCGAATACGAAGAAAAATTAAACAAATGCTTAACCGAAGTTGAAGGCATATACATAAGTTATGAAAACAAACCCATTTTTGCCGCCTATCACGCCATTTCCTCAGGTAAAACCGAGAGTTGCGAGACGGTTTGGGGCAACAAGCTACCTTATCTTGTAGAGACAGAGAGTCTTGGCGACCTGTTATCACCGAATTATTTAAGCGAAAAAAATGTAACAACGGAAGAATTTAAAAATGCCTTCTCTTCTCTTTGTGTTTTGCCCGAAGGCGCGGCAAATTATATAGGGGAAATCTCGCGCTCTTCTTCGGGTTTAGTTAAAACCATACAGGTTGGCGACAAGGTGTTTACGGGTGCCGAAATCAGAAAAGCACTGGGACTGCGCTCGGCTAACTTTGATGTTAACTTTAATGATAACACCTTTGTATTTACCGTACGCGGTTACGGGCACGGTGTTGGATTAAGCCAAAACGGCGCCGAGTATATGGCAAAGCAAGGCAGTAAATATACCGAGATTTTAGCTTGGTATTATAAGGACTGCAAATTAGTTACATCAAACTAATTCTTTATATATATCGCCCTTTTTAATACCTGTAACTGATGCCGCTTCTTTTGCGGCGGCAGCGGTTGACATACCGTTATCCATTAACTTTTTTGCTATCTGAACGGCTTCTTGTAACGAGTATTCTTTTTTGTCCCCGTCATTATTACCGCCAATAATCAAAACATATTCTCCTTTGGGCGCATTTTCGGTAAAATACTCTACCGCGCGGCAAAGGGTTGTATTAAACACCGTTTCGTGCAGTTTTGTAAGTTCTTTTACGACCGAAATTGGTCTGTCCCCCAAAACTGCCGCCATATCTTTAAGCGTTGCTAACAGCTTATGCGGTGCCTCATAAAAAATCATAGTGCGTTTTTCGTTTTTAATTTCATCAAGATGTTGCTTACGGCTTTGCTTGTTTACCGACAAAAAACCCTCAAAGCAAAACCTGCCGCTTGGCATACCCGATATTGCAAGTGCCGTTATAACTGCGCTCGGTCCAGGTACCGATTCCACCTTTACACCCTTTTCGTGTGCCTGTCGCACAAGCTCTTCTCCGGGGTCGGAAATAGCGGGCATACCTGCATCGGTTACGAGTGCACAGCTTTCCCCCGCTAATATACGGGATATTATCATTTCCCCTTTAACCGCTTTATTATGCTCAAAGTATGATATAAGCGGTTTTTTTATTTCAAAATGATTAAGCAGTTTTACGGTTACTCTCGTGTCCTCTGCCGCAATAAAATCTACATTTTTCAGCGTTTCTGCCGCACGGGGCGAAAAATCGCCAAGATTGCCTATTGGTGTGCCGACAACATAAAGTTTACCTTGCATTTAAATAGGCCTCCTTATAACTTCCGTAAATTTGCTTCATTTCCGCCGACCAGTCACCGTCTTCTTCTACATAAAGCGGCGGGTCTATACGAAGCCCCGTTTTTGCGCATTTTTTGGCCTCTATCAGTATAAGCCACGGCTCTTCTCCGCTTCTCTGATGAACGGTGCGAAGGCGCTTCGGCTCTAATTTATACTCGCGCAAAAGCGATATAAGCTCCGCCAATCTTTCGGGTCTTTGACACATACAAAGCCGACCCGATGTTTGCAAAAGCTTACCCGATACCCTTATTATATCTTCGAGCGTACACATAATCTCGTGCCGCGCAACACGGTGGCGTTCATTTGGGTTTTGAAGCCCCGCTCCCGATGCCTTATAAGGTGGGTTGCAGGTAACAAGCGTATGCATACCAAACTCTACTTTACCCTTTAAATCGTTTAAATCGGAGTTAATTACTGTAAATTTTCGGAGATTCAGTTCATCTTTGGTAGCGGCGGCTAAATTTGCCGCTTCTTCGCTTATCTCCACACCTATACTGGCAGATGTTTTACCGTCACGAAGCAGTAAAAAGGGTATAATTCCGCAACCCGTACCTAAATCGATATGCTTGTCCTTCTTAGTGGCCCTGCAAAACGAAGCAAGTAGCACCGCATCGGTACCGAACTTATGATTCTCGCTTACATTTATAAAAAAGCCGTTTCCAAGCGGTTCTTTTTTTAGTTTATTTTGCTCCATTTTACACCTTGCGGAGTGTCTTCCAACACAATTCCCATTTCCTTTAATTTGTCACGAATACTGTCGGCAGTAGCAAAGTCGCGGTTTTTACGCGCCTCTGTGCGTAATTTTATCATTTCTTCAATTTCGCTGTCAAGCGTATCTTCTTTTCTGTTATAGAGTATACCTAAAACATATGTGAGTTCATCAAAAAGCTCTGCGGCGGCGATAAGTTCTTGCTTTTTGCCGCCCTTATCAATCAAAAGATTTATGTCACGCGCCAAATTGAATACCTCGGCCAAAGCATCGGCAGTATTAAGGTCATCCTCCATAGCGTTTATAAATGCCTCGCGGCGTACATTTACAAACTCGGGTGTTTCACCACCCTCAGCCGCGTGTGAAATAGCAAATTCCAGTCGGTCGCGACAGGTATAAAGGCGTTCAAGCGCATTTTTGCCTTGTTCGATAATATCGGTTGAGTAGTTTATGGGGCTTCTGTACTGTGAGGAAATCATAAGATAGCGAATCGGCTCGTATCCGTAAACATTTGCCACATCGCGAACGGTAAAGAAGTTGCCGAGCGACTTGGACATCTTGTGGTTATCAACATTTATAAAGCCGTTGTGCATCCAATAACGCGAAAACTCGCAACCGTTGGCGCATTCGCTTTGTGCAATCTCGTTTTCGTGGTGCGGGAAGATAAGGTCAAGACCGCCGCAATGGATATCTATGGTTTTGCCAAGATATCTTGTAGACATCGCCGAGCACTCAATATGCCAACCCGGTCTGCCTTTTCCAAAGGGTGAATCCCAAAACGGCTCGCCGGGTTTTGCGCCTTTCCAAAGGCAAAAATCCATCGGGTCTTCCTTGATTTCGCCCACCGAGATACGAGCACCCGCCTCTAAATCCTCAAGCGGCTGATGGGACAGTTTGCCATACTCGTTGAACTTTTTGGCGCGGAAATATACATCTCCGCCAGAAGCATATGCAAAGCCCTTATCGCAAAGCTCACTGATTATTTTTATAATTTCATCAATATTCTCGGTAGCGCGAGGATGAACGGTGGCTTCTCTTATGTTCATACCCTTTGCATCTACCCAGAACTCTTTTATATAGCGTTCTGCTACCTCGGGCACGGTTATACCCTCTTCGTTTGCCTTTTTTATAAGCTTATCGTCAATATCGGTAAAGTTTTGAACAAAGGTAACCTCAAAACCTCTCCACTCTAAATAGCGGCGCAAAACATCAAACACGCAAAGGGGACGCGCATTACCTATATGGATATAGTTATAAACTGTGGGACCGCAGGCATAGATTTTAACCTTGCCTTCCTGTAACGGTACAAATTCATCTTTTTTTCTGGTTAAAGTATTAAAAATCTTCATTATTTATTCTCCTTGCCGAGTTTGTTTTCGAGTTCATATATTCTCCGCTCCAAGCGGCATATTTCCTGCGCTACGGGGTCGGGTATGTGTATCTGGTCAAGCGGTTTTACCTTTACACCCTCGCGCTTTACAACACGCGCGGGTACACCTACAACGGTGCTGTCGGGCGGTACCTCTTCAAGCACTACCGCACCTGCGGCAATACGCGAATTATCCCCCACTTTAAAGGGGCCTAAAACCTTTGCCCCCGAGCTTATCATAACATTGTTACCGATAGTTGGGTGGCGTTTGCCGGTATCCTTACCTGTACCACCCAATGTTACACCCTGATAAATAAGCACATCATCGCCTATTTCGGTTGTCTCGCCGATAACTACACCGTGGCCGTGGTCTATAACCAAACGCCGACCGATTGTGGCGCCGGGATGTATTTCTATACCTGTTTTTTGTGCAGTTTTTTGTGATATCCAACGCGCAATAAACCTGAATTTCCATTTATAAAAACGATGTGCCCACCTATGCCTTCTTATTGCCTTAAATCCGGGATATAAGAAGACTATTTCGAAAATATTTTTTGCGGCGGGGTCTCTGTCCTGAAACGCTTTAATATCTTCAATTATTCTAAACAAAAAAACAACTCCTCAAAATCAAATGAATAATTGCGGTGTTTTTGCTTTGCAAAAACGTATATATGCTTCGCTTTGCGAAACACAATAATTTTCCATTATTCATTATTCGTTTTTCATTAAAAATGCCTCCGCGTCTTTCGACACGGAGGCGGTAAATACCACGGTTCCACTCCTGTTTGTAACTCAAAAGGCCTTTAACGGAGCCGTCCGCCCGAGCATACTTGATTTCCGCACGGGTGCTGATGGGTGCATTCACCGTAACACTTTGCCCGAAAACCTTTCAGTCCACGAGTTTTCGTCCCTGTTGCAAGTAAAATACGGTTACTGGTCCCTTTAAACGCATTTATAATTACTTTTACTATTATTATATCAAATTATTCTGATTTGTCTACTGCAAATTATCTTCTTTTAGCATATCGGCAAAAATAAACAGGGCAATAATTGAGCAAACCGATGAAGCAAATGCCAAAACATCCGCTATGTTAGTAGGTATTGTTCCGATTAGCCCTAATATGTTAACGATTGCCAAGAAAATTAACCAACCTCTCGCACTGCGGGCTTTTGTTATAACATTTTCGCCCGTTCTTGCGGTTTGCTCAAACTGATTTGCGCACTTTACAAAGGTTGTTTGCATTGTTAAATTGAATATCATCAATACTATTGCAATTATCACAAACGCCACACCGACAGCAATTAAGAAAATATGTACATTATCAAGCAAGAACGCCGATATTTCTTCAAAGCCCTCCGGAAAAGTAAGTTCCATACCGCTGCTAAATCCTTCTACAAAGGATGCTGTTAATTCTTCGTCCAAACTTGCGCCGATACCTATCATAAGCACACCGACTGCGCCGAATATTCCCACTAAAACCCAATAAATTACGCGTTGGATAACGGTTATTATGCGCAAGGTTTTAAAGCTCGATACAAATCCCTCTAAATCGCCTTCATTTTTACCGGCTGACTTTAATTTAAAAAGGGCAATAATGATAAAAATATTTAATATCGGAATTGTAAAGCTTCCCGTTAAAAGCGTTGACAAAAAAGACAGTACCGTAAACACGGTATAAAGAATTGCTGCCGTATTGAATTTTCCCAAAGAAAACATACCGACAAATTTTTCTTTTATCGGGTTTTCTGTCATCTGCACTGTATAGTTTTCAGCCCAGGAAAGTTCTTTTCCGCATCCCGTACAGAAGGTAGCACCCGACTCAATCTCACATCCACAAAATTTACAAAACATATTTTTCTCCTCCTATTTTTCCGGGTTTATGACACCCTTATTATCGAGCAAATATATAACGCCCGAAATTACAGCAAGAATTGCCGAAATCCAAAGTAAAACATCGCCTATTATATGCGCTACGGTTGAAACCACAACGCAGTTGCATATACCTATAACAATCTGGGCTGTCATTACATAAATGATGGTTATCATTTGGCTTACCGTTTTGAGTTTTCCCCATATATTAGCCGCGATTACCTTGCCGCCCGAAGACACTGCCACAAGGCGCAAAGAAGAAATCAAAAACTCGCGGAATAAAACGATAAAAAGTATCCAACCGATGCCAAAACCAATATCCTTTACGGCAAAACCTATAAAGGCGGCGGTGGTTAGCATTTTATCTGCCAACGGGTCTAAAAATTTACCAAAATCGGTTACCATATTATGCTGTCGGGCATATTTGCCGTCAAACATATCGGTAAGGGATGCGGCAATAAACAAGACAAGCGCCGCTATATAATGTCCCTTAAAGTTTGCGGTCAGCAAAAACATAAATATCGGTGTTGCAATAATTCTTGCCACGGTTAATTTATTCGGAAGATTTAATTTCATTGTACCCTTTCCCCCAGTAAATCATATTCTAAGCAATCATTAACCTGTACCTTTACGAAGTCGCCTATTATAAGGGGCGTATCGGTTGTAAAGAAGATTTTTCCGTCAATTTCGGGCGCATCATACTCGGTACGGCCGAAATAGCAACGGATATAACTGTCGTATCCTTCCACCAAAACTTCGAGAGTTTTGCCAATCTTCTCGTTGTTTTTTTGAGCGGATATAACTGCCTGGTCGCTCATAATAAGGTCGCTTCTATCCTGTTTTACCTGTTCATCAACCTGTTTTGGCATTGTTGCCGCTATTGTATCTTCTTCGGCAGAATAGGTAAAGCAACCAAGTCGGTCAAATCGGGTTTCTTTTATAAATTTATGCAGGGTTTCAAACTGCTTTTCGCTTTCCCCCGGAAAACCCGTTATAAAGGTTGTGCGAATTGTCACATCGGGAATTTTTGCACGGAGTTTATTTATAAGCTGAGTATAATTTTCAGCGTTACCCTTTCTGTTCATTCGCGCCAAAATTTCATCATCAGCGTGTTGAAGGGGTATGTCAAAATACGGAACCAGTTTTTTGTTTTGTGCTACTGTATCGATAAGTTCATCGGTTATACGCTCGGGGTATGTATAGAGTGTTCTTATCCAATGCAGTCCTTCTATCTTGCACAGCTCACCCAAAAGATATGCAAGCTGCGGTTTGCCGTATATATCTTCGCCGTAAGCGGTGGTGTCCTGCGCTACCACTATAAGCTCTTTTACGCCGCCGTTCGCTAATCGGCGTGCTTCGGTTAAAATGTCGTCTACCGTGCGGCTTCTCATTTTGCCGCGAATTTTGGGGATTGCGCAATAGGTGCAACAGTTATTGCAACCATCGGCAATTTTTATGTATGCCGTAAACGGCATACCGCCGAGTATCCTTGGTATATTCATATCAAGGTTACACTTTTCGCCGTAGCTGTTTTGCTTTTTTCCCTCTATTGCCTCTTTCGTTATCTTGGCAATGTCTTTATTGCTGCCGATACCGACAACAACATCCACCTCGGGAATCTCTTCGGTTATATCATCTTTATAGCGCTCGGCAAGGCAACCTGTTACTATGAGCGCTTTAAGATTACCCTCATTTTTATATTTTGCCGCTTCGAGTATATTTTCTATCGCCTCGGCCTTGGCATCTTCTATAAAACCGCAGGTGTTTATTATTATCGCATCGGCATCATTCTCAGCCACACCGATTTCAAAACCCGCTTCCTTTAAAAGATACAGCATTGCCTCGGCATCGACCTGATTTTTCGGACAACCGAGCGATACTATTGCTACTTTATATCCCATATTCTTCCTCGCTGTTTTTTAATTGCTCACAGTATTCCGATAAAACCTTTTTAATATCGGAATATTTAAATCCTTTTCTTTGTAATGCCGCAAAAACCTTGGGTGCATTTTCGCTGTTTTCAAGTTTTGTGCGGTACTTTTTATTTATAATCAGTTTTATCTGGGACTGCGGGTCAACCTCGAACATTTGGAGCGCCGCCTTTGCAACAGCTCTATCAATGCCTTTTAAGAATATTTTATTTTCGGCTTCTCTTTGTGAGATGCCGCTTTGCAAATATTGCTCTGCCAACCGCTCGGCATAGGCGATATCGTTTATAAGGTCTAATTCTTCCATCCTTAAAACTGCTTTTTGGCAGATTTCCCGTGGGATACCTGCCTTTGATAATTTTTCCAACAGCTTTTTTTTCGATAAACTGCCGCGCTCTATATACCAAACTGCTCGGGATACAGCACGGCGGTAATCGGATTGCTCGGTAAGTGTTTTTAATTGGTCGGATGTTAATTCTACACCTTCCCTGATACCTTTTTCGGCGGCAAAATCCTTATCGAGCAATACATTTTTTCCGTTATCAAAATTTATGCACAAAAGGTGTCCTTTTTGCGCCTTAATCTCGGTTATTGTCATTATTCATCAACCGCAATATCAATGTTTACCTTTTTGCGTGGGCGGATTTCGGTTTCTACCGCTTCTACGGGGGCGGCTACTGGTACTTCCACATTTTCACCGTTCATCGCGGCATAGATTTTCTCCTCAATCTCACGCGCCAGTTCTTCATTATCGGTCAATAATTGCTTAACGTTGTCACGGCCCTGACCGATACGGGTATCACCGTAATAGAACCACGCGCCGCTTCTGCGAAGTACCTCAAACTTAACGCCAAGGTCAACAATCTCGCCAACTCGGGAAATACCTGTGCCGTACATTATATCAAACTCGGCCTCACGGAAAGGCGGAGCCACCTTGTTTTTAACTATCTTGGCACGAGTGCGTGAACCTATCATTTCACCGTTCATTTTTATAGTCTCGGTGCGGCGGATATCTATACGAACGCTTGAATAGAATTTAAGCGCACGGCCACCCGTTGTGGTTTCGCTGCTGCCGTATATTACGCCGATTTTATCGCGCAACTGGTTGATAAAAATGGCAACACAGTTAGATTTTGAGATAACACCCGCAAGCTTGCGAAGTCCCTGTGACATAAGACGGGCGTGAAGACCCACGTGATTGTCACCCATATCGCCCTCTATCTCGGCTTTTGGAACGAGTGCGGCTACCGAGTCGATAACAACAACATCGATAGCACCCGAGCGTACCAGCGCCTCGGTTATTTCAAGCGCCTGTTCACCCGTATCGGGTTGAGAAACTAAAAGCGAATCAATATCAACGCCGAGCGCCTTTGAATACTCGGGGTCGAGCGCGTGTTCAACATCTATAAATGCCGCATTGCCGCCGTTTTTTTGTGCCTCGGCAACAATATGAAGCGCAACCGTTGTTTTACCTGATGACTCGGGACCGTAAATTTCAACTATACGACCGCGCGGAACACCCCCTATACCGAGCGCTATATCAAGTGACACCGAACCTGTCTTGATGTGTTCAACGTTCATACCATAGTTTTCGCCAAGACGCATTACTGCGCCCTTGCCGTACTGTTTTTCGATTTGGGATAACGCGGTTTCGAGAGCTTTTGCCTTATCTTCTGCCATAATTATCTCATCCTTTCAATATATACAATTTGGTTTATATACTAATAATACTTAATCCACTGTCCCAAAAACAACCCTGTCGTTTCCGCCATAGTCTTTTTTTAGCGTGACATTTTTGTAGCCGTTAAGTTTTAGTATTTTTGACACGCTTTGTGCCTGGTCATAACCAATTTCGAGCGCCAACATACCGCCCGTATTTAAAAATTCCTTGTATCGTTTAGCGATTATGTGATAAAAAATGAGTCCATCTTCGCCGCCATACAAAGCGCTATCCGGCTCGTGAGAGGTTTCTTCATCTATAATATCCATACCTGCCGCCGATACATACGGTGGGTTTGACACGATTAAATCATACTTTTTATCCGGGCAAAAATCGAACACATCGGCAAGTATCGGATTTACATTTGCCCCGTTTCTCTTAATATTTTTTTCTAAGTACCCAAACGCTTGTTGGTACTTTTCCACTGCATCTACCGGCACTTTGGTTTTTTTGTTAATTACGATGCCGATACAACCGCTGCCTGCGCACAAATCGAGTGCCGCGGTATCTGTTTTATCCTTTAAAAAATCAAGGGATGTTTCTACCAATATCTCGGTGTCGGCGCGGGGAATCAAAACTCCCTCTCCAACATAAAAATCGTAGCCGAAAAACGACCACTCGCCCAATATGTATTGTAGCGGATAGTGTGCCAGTCGCCTGTTGACAATGGCGTTTAGCGCCGTTTGCTTTAATGGGGACAACTGCTCGTTATATCGGGATAAAATCTCGCTGTCCTTATATCCCGTTACATATCTTATTATTTGCTTTGCCTCAAAATTTGCAGGGGTGATACCCGCATCTTTGAGCGCCTTTTTTGTTTGGTTATACGCTGAAAAAATTGTTATTTTACTCATTTTCCTCGGGTAATACTTCCTTTACTGCGGCTATGGCGATTTCTATCATATCATCCTCGGGCTCTACCGTGGTTATCCTTTGCAACCACATACCCGGTGCCGATATTATTTTTGTAAATGTGTTTTCATACTTGCCGCAAATCTTTATAAGCTCGTAGCCCACGCCGCAAATAAAGGGTATAAGTAAGATTTTTACTGCCACCCACAAAATTGTTATGCCACGAAGCCACGGGAATAAAATCGAGATAAGCGAAGAAAAGAAAATGCCCACAAGCAACATCAAAATCAAAAACGATGTTCCGCAACGCGGGTGAAATCTTTTGTGGCGGCGAACATTTTCTACCGTTAGTTCTTCGCCCGCTTCAAAGCAAAAGATTGTTTTATGCTCGGCGCCGTGGTACATAAACACGCGCTTTATATCCTTCATACGAGATACGGCGAGCATATAAATTACCATTACAACAATCTTCATAACGCCTTCAAAAACGGGTGCTAAAAACTCTATTTTATCGCTTGTAAGCCAAATCAGTCCATCGAATATGAGCGCCGGTAGGTAAATAAACAAAAATACTGACAAAAACACCGCCAAAACCGATGCTATCACCATAATAACACCCATTACGGCAGACGGTGTTTTTTCGCCGTCCTCTTCATCGGCAAAGCCCGATTTTTCGGCTGACATTGACAGCGCTTTATATCCTTCTATCATCGATTCCACAAAATTTACAACACCGCGGATTATGGGCCAACCTAAAAATTTGTATTTATCCTTAATGCTTTTTTGCGGCATTTCGGTAATATCTATATTTCCGTCAGGCAAACGCACCGCCATAGCGGTCTTTTTAGGACCGCGCATCATAATACCCTCTATAAGCGCTTGTCCGCCTATTGAAATTCTACTGCATTTACTCATTTTTCTCTCCGATTTCTTCTGTTAATACAACCGTTTCGGTATCTTCCTCGGGCATTTCGTAAAGCGGCAGTGCCACTGTAACGGTGGTGCCTACACCCTCGGTACTCTCAATAAAAATAAGTCCCTTGTGTTGCTTTACGATTTCATCCGCTACCGCAAGACCGATACCCGAACCGCGCACCGTTTTATTGGATTTGAAAAACTTTTCTTTAACGCGGTCTATATCCTGTGCAGGAATACCCACACCGGTATCCCTAACCGTTACACGCACACATCCATCGGCCTCTATTTGTTCTACTAAAACCTGACCGCCTGCCTCGGTATACTTAACGGCATTATCAATTATATTAATAAAAACCTGTTTTAAACGGTTTTTATCGCCCATTATTACCGAATCCTCTTTTGGACGGGCATATTCAAGAGAAACACTGCGCTGATTGGCAAATTCCATATACATTTCTTTAATTTCTTCAAGCGTATCGGAAATCCCCGTGGGACTCATTGTAACAGACAGTCTACCAGACTGCATACGGGAGAAGTCCAAAAGCTCTTCAACAAGACCCGACAAACGCTCGGCTTCTTTTAATACAACATCCAGACCCTTTTCTACAATATCGCTATCCGTACCCAGCGACATTTTTGCTGTTTCGCCCCAGCCGCGAATGGCGGTAAGCGGAGTTCTAAGCTCATGCGAAACCGAAGATATGAAATCATTTTTCATATTTTCGGCCTGCCTTAACTCAGATGCCATATAGTTGATTGAATCGCAAAGCTCACCGATTTCATCATTATGGGTGAGTTCTATTTTTGTTTCAAAGTCGCCACCCGCAATTTTTCTCGCCGCCGCCGATACATCCCTTATCGGCTTTACGATAGACTTTGTAAAATATAATCCCGAAAACGCGGTTACTGCTATCAAAAGCAATCCCGTTGCGGCAAAAATCAAACGCAAAGTATTAACGGCAGAGTTCATTTCTTCGAGGGACACACGCCACCTAATAGCGCCGTTTGAGCCGCTGCCGTAATCTGTTAAAATATTGGTGCCGCAAAGTACGGGCTCACCCAAAGCGGTTTTGCTTTCAACATAGGCGCTGCCGCTTTCGCTTTGAACGGCTTGTTCATAATCGGGCTTTTGCTCATCGGCAGGCGGTAAAAATCCGTTGGTGGAAATAAAAATATTTCCGTATCTGTCAATAATTTCGATTTCCAGCTTGTCTTTATATTGGAAATTCTCGGCATATTCTCTTGCCGTAGAATAAAAGTTTTCGGACGGTACAAAGGCCAAAACAGAAAAGTCCTGCGCATATTCGTTAGCGCGCGAGCGTACACGCTCAACATAAACGGTACGAATAAACGAAAAAAGTATTATTTCGGCAACCACTACGAAAAGTGACACAACAAGCAACACATTAAGTATCCATTGACGCGCAATACTTTTAAATCTTATTTGCAGTTCCATCTGCTTTGCTCCTTTCTTAAAATTTATAAATTCAAATTATTGGGTGGTATTCCACTTGTAGCCCATACCCCAAACGGTAACCAGATGTTTAGGCGCGGACGGCTGGTCTTCAATCTTCATACGAAGTCGCCTTATATTAACATCCACTATTTTTTCTTCACCAAAATATGCATTGCCCCAAACCTTGTTAAGTATATCTGAACGGTCAAGAGCTACATCGGGATTGGTAAAGAAGTATTCAATTATTTGGAACTCAACCTGTGTAAGCTCAATATTTTCGCCGCGTTTTGAAAGTGTCCTGCGGCGGATATTAAGGGTAAAATCGCCTAAAGTTATTTCATCACTGTTTCTAAGGGCAGATACATTCGACTGCATCTCAACACGGCGATAAAGCGAATCTACACGCGCCAAAAGTTCGGCGGGACTAAAGGGCTTGGTTATGTAGTCATCCGCACCTATCATTAACCCGCTTATTTTGTCCATTTCCTGTGCTCTTGCCGTAAGCATAATAATACCAAGATTTTTAGAACGGTTACGAAGCTCCTTACAAAGTGTAAAGCCATCCATACCGGGCATTGAAATATCAAGAAGCGCTATATCAAAACCGTCCTTATCATTATCAAAAATATCAAGCGCCTCTTCGCCCGAGCCGGCTTCAACGGTAGCATAACCTACACGGTTAAGGTTGATGGCTTCAAACTCGCGTATTGCCGTTTCATCTTCAACAATCAAAATTCTTTTCATTTTGTTCTCCTAATCTAAAACCTTAAACATATTTTTAAACTCTTCGAGTGTAACCGCAGTATCATTTTTTGCCGTTCCTATTGCCACCATATAACAATAGTCACCATACCTTGCAATTTCGGTAGCGTTTTCTAACTTTATTGCTCCCTCATTTTGCTTTTGGTCAATCGGTACCGTTTGCACCTTTACAAGAACATCTGCCGAGTTGCCTGTTTTTTTATCCAGCGACATAACCGTTCTTATACGGTTTGGTGTATCGCGTGTTACGGCGATTTTTTCCTTCCATTTTTGCGGTACCGTTATATAGTATCCGTCAACATAATTCATAAGTGCTGACAAAGTAAGGTTAAGTTTGTTATCTCCAAGCGTATACCAATCGGTAATATAAATATTTTCACCCTCAGCGCCCGGTGTCTGAGTTATGAGCGTAGGCACGGGAATTTCGTAAACACCGTCTTTATCAAGGTCGCGTATTTCAACATTTGAAGAACGGAAGGTTGAAATTGCCGGTGCATTTACGGGGGCAAGCGCATTGCTCATTACCGAGTCTTTAATCTCCAGAATTTCGGTTATAAGTCCGTTAGACTTTGCCGCATCGAAATATATGGCTGTGTTGCCGTTTGGCAATTTGCCCACAATCGGTTTATAGTATGCCGTTGCGGTGTTATCCAATGCGCAGCTGCCCAACTCTACTGCTGCCGACTCGCCAAAACGGATAAGCTTTGCCTTTGCGGTTTCGTTCTTGGAATCAAGATGGCTTATAAACAACTCTTTATTTCCATCCTTATCTATATCTTCACACAAATAGTGCGTAAAGTTTTCCATCGCGCGTTGGGTGAACTGATTTTTAGCATAACTGTAAACCCCCAAGGTTTTATCAACCGTGCCGTAAACCGACCAACCTACAAGTATTTCTTCCACGCCATCGCCGTTTACATCATTAAACTCAACCGTATCAACACCTGTTGCAACACATCTGAAATCTCCTACCGAGCGCCATCCGTCAGCGGTGTTTGTGATAAGGTTTATATGCATTGTAACTACATTATCGGCAACGGTGCTGTAAAAGGCAACCGCCTCAAAAACACCGTCTCCGTTTATATCGTACTGCTGTATTGCCGAACGGTTGTCACCTGATGTAGGGAATTTAAGGGTGTACTTTTCGCTAACCGAGCGCTCAAGCGCCTGTTGTATTTCATACATTTCTCCCACAGGGCGCGGCGGTTTTAACAGCGAATCTTCCCCGCTATGACGAAGCGAACAACCGCAAAGCGACAAAACAAGCGCCAGTACAAGCACTGCGGCGCAAATTTTCTTTAACATAACGGCTATTCCCCCTTAAATTATATTTATATATAATTATACATTGTGTATTATATCATAACATTTCAAAAAAATAAAGAGTAATATTACCGATTAAAACATAATTTTTTGTCTTCTCTCATAGATTATACTAACAACATTTTGGAGTTGAGAGATGATGAACGGCGTTTACAAGGACAGAGCGGAAATTCTTGGAGAATTTATTGTGGATACAGGCGCTACGGTACGCGCGGCGGGTAAAAAATTCGGAGTGAGCAAATCAACCGTACACAAGGATGTTACAGAACGCCTGAGAAAGCAAAGTCCTGCACTTTTTTTGCAGGTAAAACAGGTGTTGCAAAAGAACAAAGAAGAAAGGCACATACGCGGCGGAAATGCCACAAGAAGAAAATACAAAGGAGAATAAGCCCTTTGGCAGAATTTAGGATTTAGTAATATAAGCGAACCATATGTTGTTCGGTCAAGTCTTCTCCGTATGGGGAAGACTTTTTGTTATACAATAACAGCGGCTTAGCCGGTAGTAATGATTGGTGGTTGTAAAATTTATATATTTGTGGTATTATTTTTGTGTTAAAAATATTTTAGGATGTGTATTATGGCAAGATACCGTAAAAAAAGCGCCCGTGTGCGCCGTATACTGCTTCGCCGCCGCATAATTTGCGGTGTTTGTCTCATTGCGCTTATTCTCGGCATATTTTTTATAACGCGGTCTTGCAAAGGTGACCAACCCAACACAAACAGCGGTGAAAACAGTTCTCCGTCTTCCGACATCGGCAGTTCTTCGGACGAGCCGTATGTAATATCAAGCGCCAAAATCGGCTCTACGGGGGATGCCATTATGCACGATTCGGTGCTTTGGACGGTGGAAGATAAAAATTACGATTTCAGCGGTATTTTTGCTACCGCAAAGCCCTACTATTCGGCTTATGATGTTTTTGTTATGAATTTGGAGGTTACCTTTGGCACCAACACAAACTATAAAGGATATCCCAACTTTAACAGTCCCGCAACATTGGCTGACGCCTTAAAGGGCGCGGGAGTAGATATACTGCTTACCGCCAACAATCACTCGTATGATAACGGGTCTTCGGGCTTCAATAATACTATGTTACAACTCAAAAACCGCCGTCTCGCCTTTATAGGCAGTAAGGAAGACGGCGAAAAGAACTACTATGTTCGCGATATAAACGGCATAAAGGTCGGCTTTGCGTGTTTTACTTATTCGACCGTATCGGGCGGCAAAAAGGCACTTAACGGCCATATAATGTCGGTGACTGACGGTGAAAATATAAATACCTTTACCTATGATAATCCAAGCGGTTTTAAAAAAGAAGCTCAAGAAATTATGTCGGATATGAAAAAAGACGGTGCCGAAGCCACCGTAATTTATATGCATTGGGGCGATGAGTACGCCGCAAAACCGAGCGAAACAAAGCAGGTTAAATTTGCAAAAATTATAAACGAAATCGGATATGATGTAATCGTAGGCAGTCACCCGCACGTAGTACAGGCGGTTGATACCCTTAAAAACGAATCGGGACACGAAACGGTTTGCATTTATTCCACGGGCAACTCAATATCCAATCAACGAAAAGAGATAATGTCGGAGGACAACCACTCAGGTCACACCGAAGACGGTGTTGTTTTTGAGATTACCTTCCAAAAATACAGTGACGGCAAGGTAGTTTTAGCCGATGTAAACGCCCTGCCCACCTGGGTTGATATGCGGACCGTAAACGGCGAAAAATCATATAATATAATACCGCTTGATTTATCTGAAAACTGGACAAGCTTTGGCGTTTCGAGTATAAGCGATGCTAAGGATTCTTACAACCGCACGATGAAACGCATTGGTGAAGGGCTGAACGAGTGGCGGACCTCCCACGGCAAAGATGCCTTACCGCTGAATGCAAATTAGTTGCCAAAAAGCCACAAATATATAAAAAATCCTTTCTCAAAACAGAGAAAGGATTTTTGTTTTAGTATGTTCCGTTTGCTATTTTTACGGTATCATTTATAAATGTTTCTAATGCGGTTGATGTAACCTGACCTGTCGGCACTCCGTCAAGTTCTGACTGGTAGCGAAGCTCACCGCACTTTTTAAACTCTAACACGGTGTCGCCGATATCCGCAGAGTGTACGAAGGTTATCGTAACATCGCTCTTGCTTAGTTTTTGGGTTTCAAACGAAATAGGTGTCATACCTATAAGTGAACCGTAATAGGTTTTGAACTTGTCAACATCTATTTTTTTGCCGTTATAGCTAATCTCGAAATCTTCTTCAGCGCCTTCGGTATACTTAATGTCAAACACAAAGGTTCCCTTATCGCTTTTCACCTTCATTTGTTTTAATCCGCCAAGATTTTCGAGCGTTACAAAGGTACTGTAATAGTTTTCAATCTTGGCACTGGCATATGAAATTGCCGATAGAGAAATCTTTTTAACCATATTTGTTTTGCCGTCAATAAATGCGGCATAATTGCTGTCTACTTGCGAGAATTTTAAGGTGTGAACAACACCGTTTATAGAAAATTCCACCACATAATCGGGATTATCAAGACCGTACTCTTTAAGTGTTGCTTTATCGGCATTATAGGCATAAGCTCCATCACACGAAAAGCCCTTTGCAAACACACTGAGTATTGCCTGTGGCGCGGTATTATCGCAAATACGGGTGACGGGTTTAACCATTTTGAATGCAAAATAAGCATTTACCGCTTCGTCTTCCTGCAAGACAATTTTAAAGGGTTCGGCGTGTTTTTTGCCCGAAATCGCAATATAATCGAAATCTATAATTTCTTCCTCGGCAAAGCAGTCGGCATTATTATCATCCTTTACCGAATTCATACCAATGGTTGTAGCAAAATCGGTATCGGCGGCATCTATAAAGGTTTGTGCCGTAGCGCCGTCAATGATGAAAATGTTTTCACTGTCAAGCGTTGTTTTGCAGTAGTATCCCAAATCAGCTGGGGCGGTATTACCAACCAAAAGTGCATACTCACTGTCGGCCGTTTTTACGGTAACGGTGGCTTTGGGGTCCGCAAAACCGAAATCAGAGCCATTGGCCGCTAATTTTTCAAGTGCTGAAAGGGAAATCGCGCCCTTTGCAAAGCTCGAAATGCGAGCGGTAGATGTAAGCGTTTTGTCTACGCCGTCCACCGTCCATAATACTGTCGACTCACCGTTACTTTCGGCCTGTTCGGCGTTGAGTTTTACTGTGCCGCTGCCATTTGTTACGGTTATGTTTTTAACATCGGCTTCGGCAGTATTGGTTACGGTGATGGTCGATTTCTCGTCCGCATCTTCGGTCAGTTCGGGGATATATTTAAAGGCAATTACCGTTGCGGTAGCAAGAACAGCAACCGCAACCAAGGACGCTAAAACCCTTATAAAAAGTTTACTCTTTCCGCGTTTTTTGGTATCTTCCGAAGCAGTAAAATGCGCGGGATCGGAGAAAATGGTGGACTCAGGTGTTTCATTCACCCTTGTTTCTTCGTTTTGCTCGCTCATCTGCGCTTCCTCCTAACCCATACAACAATACCGAGAGCAGTAACAACAATAGGAATTATCCCCATAAATATGATATTTACTGTTGAAACCTCAGCGTTAGAAAGTTGTGCGGCAAAACTTTCGGTTGTGATAGTTTTAGGAACAAACACCTTTTTATTAGTGTTCATACCCGATACGAACATAGCGGTATTTACCGCAACGTCCATATTCATCAATCCTGCATCCTGCGCCCAGGAAGAATATATATACTCCTGACTACCGAAGGCCACAACATAACTTGTCTTACGCTCATTATCAACTATTGCCCCTTCTTCTGTGATAATAATTCCCGGATAAATAGCTTTCTCGGCATCATCTGCGGGAGTCCAATCGTCCGAAACTCCTTGCGGCGCCACCGTTACAGTATCGTTTGTGCTAACAACAACATGCGGGGTGCGTGATCCATACGTTTCGTAAGCGGGTTTCATAACAAGGTTGCTGCCAACCATCATAATAGATATACTGCTGGGCGCTATTTCCGCAGTCAAATCCGAGTTATTTAAGAAAAAGTAGGTGTTTGTCGGCTTGTTGTAATAATATCTTGAGTTGGTCTGATAAAGAATTCCGTCATTATACTCAATGCCCCACTCAGCTAAAAACTGTTTTAATACGGGCACTTTTGACATTGATGCACCGGGAACGAATATAAGCGATTTGCCCTTTTTACCGCCGTTATCAAGCCACTCGTTTATAACATTAACCTCACTTGCTAAAAAGTCGTTTGTAGGGGCGGTAATAGCTAAAATGTCTACATCCTCGGGTATTGCTTGAACGATACCGTCGTTGATTTCTATAATTTTAAAGCCGTTTAGTTCTAGTGTTCCCGCATAAAGTTTCGTAAATACCGAAGAATCACTGTGCGAGCCGATAAGCGCAATAGTTTTTGTTTCACCGCTGATAAGATTGTTTATGGTGCTTGAAAGTACGGTTTCAATATTATTCGCATCAACATAATACGGATAACCCATGCTGACATATCCTGTACTGTCGCTATACGAATAAATATCGGCATATGTTATGAGCTCATTTTTTGTTTTTCCCGTTTCATCAGTGTATTCAACTAAAATATCACCATAAAAAATGCTGGGATATTCTTCTGCGGTTTTTTCGGTTTTATCACTGAAATAATTCTGAAAAACAACCTTTATTTTATCGTTGATTTGCGGATACTGTTTTAAAATATTAACGGTTTGTGTATAATAATCACTATTATCAACTATATTCAGATTTTGTGCCGAATACTGATTAAGCGTTCCGTTAACGTAAGAGTCTTCCGTAGCAAATACAGTAACCGTAACTTCTTTGTCTATTGTTTTAATGTATTCAATATTCTCGGCATCCATCGTATTTGTTTTGGCTGATGTTGTATCAAAGGACAACAAACCGCGGTCGCTGAGTATGCCCATAAGCACATTAAGAACAATAACACCTGCGATAACAACGGCAATTATTGCAACAGAATAGGAACCATGGCGGAAAGCCGATTTGTTCTTTATTTTAAATTTTGCAAAGAAATTCTTTAAAAATTGCATCTTTTAGCCCTCCTTTACGCCCAGCGTCTTTTTTCAACCGAGCGCACGGTTAAAAATACGAAAAGTGCCGAAACGCTTAACATATATATAAGGTCGGCAAGGTCACAAACACCTGTTGTAAAGCTGTAGAATCGGTCTATAAAAGAAATTGCGCCGTTTACAAAGGTAAGCACGGCACTGCCCGTGCTTGAAGCATAACTGCCAAGCAACATAATTGCCAAAAATACCGCAAAGGTAACGGCAGCCGATACAACGGGGCTTTCGGTTAAGGACGATATAAACATACCGATGGAAATCATAACCGCGCCGAGACACAAAATACCGATTATGGAATAAAGGTACAACAACCAGTCTATCGTTGCATAAAACGAAATAATAAACGGATAAACCGCCAAAGCGATAAGCCCTAACGCATACAGCGCCATAGCCGCCAAAAACTTGCCCATAACAATACCTGTTACTGTTACGGGGGCGGTGAGCAACACTTGATCAACCTTTTGTCTGCGGTCTTCACTTATAAGGCGCATTGTGATAAACGGGGTTGCAAAAATAACTACTGTGGACATAAAGTTTACAACGCCGTGCACTGCGGGTGAGCCCGAGCCGAAAACCATACCAAACGGCATTCCCGAAAGAAAGGTAAATGCCGCAATAATGATAAATCCAAGCGGATTTGTAAAGTAAGATTTAAATTCTCTTTTAAAAACGGCAGTCATTATTGTTTACCCTCCTCTATATCGGCATCATAGGTTAAGCGCATAAATACCTGCTCTAATGATAACTCGTTGCTCGAAAGGGCTAACAACGGACGCTTACGCTCAGCAAGACGGGCGCTTATTTCTTTTCTTATATCGCAGTCTTTTTCGGGTGTAACCACAAAATCAAGCGAGTTTTCTTCCTTTTTGCCAAGGCAAACCACCTTTTTTACATCCTTAACGCTTGATAGAATTTTAGTTAATTCTTCGCGTTCACCAACGGCGCGTACAACAACCGAATGGTCGTTTGAAAGCACCTTTGAAAGCTCACTCGGAGTATCATCGGCAACAAGGCGACCGCGGTTAATAATAATTACGCGCTCACACACCGCCTGTATCTCCGAGAGAATGTGAGAAGATAAAATAATGGTGTGGTTTTTACCAAGACGCGCTATAAGGTCGCGTATTTCTATAATTTGCTTCGGGTCAAGACCAACCGTTGGCTCATCAAGAATAAGTACATCAGGGTTGCCCACAAGCGCACCCGCAATACCCACACGCTGACGGTAACCCTTTGAGAGAGTTTTTATAAGACGGTCCTTAACCTCACAAAGTCTTACAAGATTTACAATTTCATCAATGTGCATACGCTTTGGGAATTTAACCTTTTTTAAATCGTATATAAAGTATAGGTACTCGGTTACCGTCATATCGGTATAAAGCGGCGGTATTTCGGGCAAATAACCGATACGGCGCTTGGCTTGTTCAGGTTGTTCAAGCACATCAAAGCCATCAATCGACACCTTGCCGCCCGTAAGTGACAAATAACCCGTTAAAATATTCATTATGGTACTTTTACCCGCACCGTTCGGTCCCAAAAAGCCGACAACTTCACCGCGGTTTATAGTAAAGCTTACATCATCAACCGCTAAAAAGTTACCGTATTTTTTGGTAAGTGAGGATACTTCAATCATAAATAAACCTCCAAAAAATAATGTGTTTAGAAAATTGTATCAAAATCTCTTAAAAAATGTGTTAAGAATTTTTGAACAGTTACAAATATTATACAATATTTTCAGTAACATTACAAGCAGTTATTGACTTTTGTTACTGTATATAATAAAATCTAATTAATAATTTACAAAGGGAGATTTTTATGGCAGAAATCAAAGAATTTTCGGCTCTTAGATTTACCGATAAAGCAGGTGAAATCGGTGCCGTTTGCTGTCCGCCCTATGATATTATAAGCGCGGCTGAAAGGGAAGAGTTTTTAAAGAATAACGAGCATAATATTATCCGCTTAGAGTTGCCCGAGCCCACTGATGAAGGGTATAATAATGCAAATAAAACCTTTAAAGCGTGGGAAAAAGAGGGTATTCTTGCTACCGATGCAACCCCTTCATTATATATATACGAGGAGAAATTTTCGGTTAAGGGTGTAGAGTACTCTTTCCGCGGTTTTGTATGCCTTGTAAAACTTGCCGAGTTTTCCGAAGGCGTTGTTTTGCCCCACGAAGAAACGCTCTCGAAGGCAAAGACCGACCGTTTTAATCTTATAAACGCTACGGGCTGCAGCTTTTCACAAATTTACTCGCTTTACAGCGACAAAAACGGCGATACCGCGCGTATTCTCAGCGAATTATCGAGCGGAAAACCTGTGCAAAGCTTTACCGATAAGGACGGCGTTACACACTCTCTTTGGGTTGTACCAGAGTGTGATAAAACCCACGAAATTTGTGAGCAATTTAAGGACCGCAAACTCTATATAGCCGATGGTCACCATAGATACGAAACGGCTCTTAATCATAGAAGATATATGCGCGAAAACGGCATAACTGGCGGCAACAGCGAGTATGTAATGATGTTTTTGATAGATATGGAAAACGATGGTCTTGTTGTTTTCCCCACGCACCGCATTGTTAAGGGAATTGACAGTTTTTCGGGTGAAAAATTGCTCAATGCTGCTAAAAAATATTTTGATGTTGAGCCACTTTCGGTTGATAAAATTGAAGAGTTTTTGGATGAACAGTATAAACTCGGCAAAAAGGCATATGTTTACTTTGATGGCAAAAATTGCGCCGCTTTAACACTTAAAGACATCTCGGTTATGGATAAGATTTTCCCCGATAAAAGTCAAGCGCTGCGTCGCCTTGATGTTACGGTTCTTCACTCACTTGTACTTGAAGAAACCCTTGGCATCGATAAGGAAAATATGGCTAACCAAAAAAATCTTACCTATACAAGAAGCATCACCGAAGCGCTTGACAGCGCAAAGGGAGACGCCGACTGCTGCTTTATCTTAAACCCCACAAGAATTGAGGAGATTGCCGCAGTTGCCGCCGCAGGTGAGAAAATGCCGCAAAAATCAACTTATTTTTATCCGAAACTCATAACAGGTATGGTTATGAACAAAATAAAGGATGTAAAATAATAAAAAAATACTATGGGACTGAAAAAAAGGGTTGACAAAACAGGTTGTTTCCTTTATAATGATTCAGTCCCGCATAAATGGCTGTATAGCTCAGTTGGCTAGAGCATGCGGTTCATACCCGCAGTGTCATTGGTTCAAGTCCAATTACAGCCACCAATATGGCCCGGTGGTCAAGAGGCCTAAGACACCGCCCTTTCACGGCGGTAACACGGGTTCGAATCCCGTCCGGGTCACCAAAAAAGAAGTAACTTTTGTCTACCAAAAGTTACTTCTTTTTTTATCCAAGCCGCAGGCTTGGTATATCATCACGCTTAAGCGTGTATATCATCGCCGCAAGGCGTATATCATCACCGAAGGTGGATTCTCCTGCGAATTGATGGTATACAAGGTCTTGCCTTGATTTGTTTATAGGAAAATGATATAATCTCATCAAGAAAGGATGTGGTTCCGTGTACA
>JAZUSW010000078.1:0-4142 GCA_045606925.1 Acutalibacteraceae bacterium
GGCTACGATCCGACTTGTGGTGACCTGACAACAGCACTTCGGGAACCTCCCTGCCCATCCAAACAGCCGGTTTTGTATATTGAGGATATTCAAGCAAACCCGAAAAATGACTTTCCTCGGTAAAGCAAATATCATCCGATAACACGCCCGGAAGCATACGGCAAACTGCATCCGCCACAACCAATGCGGGAAGCTCACCACCTGTCAGCACAAAATCGCCTATTGAAATTTCTTCATCAACAATTTCTTCGATTACGCGCTCATCAATACCTTCATAATGACCGCATAACAAAACAAGATGGTCTAACTCAGATAATTCAACCGCTTTTTGTTGTGTAAAGGTTTTGCCCTTTGGTGACAAATAAACCAGATGCGGTTTTGACCCGTCGCAAACACTTTTATAAGCGTTGTAAATCGGCTCGGCGGACATAATCATCCCCATACCGCCGCCATATGGCGTATCATCAACTTTATTGTGTTTATTGTTGGCGTAATCTCTTATATTTATACACTTTATATCCACTTTTTCACTCTTGATTGCGCGACCGATAATGCTTTCATAAACAAAAGCGTTACACATCTCGGGAAAAAGGGTTAAAATACTAATCTTCATCATCAAAAATCCCCTTCATGGGTGTTATGAATATTTCGCCTGCATCTATATCCACCTTATGCAATATCTCATCAATTACAGGCACAAGGTACTCGCCTGTTGCATTTGATATATGCCATACATCATTAGCACCTGTTTGCGAAACATCTGTTACAACGCCTAACAACTCTTTACTGTCAGCATCGTAAACCTTACAGTCTAAAATATCCTGAATAAAATAACTGCCTTCTTTAATAGCCGCATCATCACGGTTTATAAAAATAACTTTATCCCGTAATTTTTCGGCATCGGCAACGGTATCAATACCACTGAACTTTGCAATAAAAACATTACCGTTGACAGCAATACGCTCTTTAATTAACTTCGTATTACCTAAACCATCCAGATAAATGTATTTAATTTTACTTAAAAAACCAATATCATCACACCACGGTTGGATGCGAACCATACCCCTTATACCGTGGGTGCCTGTGATTTTTCCTGTTTCTAAAAATTGTTTTTTCATATCTTCCCACTCAATAATATTAATACCCCCAAATGCTTTGGGGGTATTTAATTTGCGTTTGATTAATCAATCTCTACCGCTATTTTCATATTGTTTTTATTAGCGGCAGCACGCATTACTACACGAATTGCCTTAGCAATTCTTCCTTGCTTACCGATAACTCTACCCATATCTTCTTCAGCAACGTGAAGATGGTATACAGTAACGCCTTCTTCATTTGGCTCATCAGCGGTAGCAGTTACGGCTTCCGGATTTTCAACCAATCCGGCTGCAATAGAAACTAACAGTTCTTCCATTTAAAATTCCTCCGAATTAAAGCACACCGTTTTTCTTAAGAATAGCTTTAACGGTATCGGTGGGCTGAGCGCCGTTAGCAATCCATTTCTTTGCTTTATCAGCATCAATGCTTACTACAGCGGGGTCCTTAGTTGTATCATAGTAACCGATTTCTTCGATAAAACGACCATCACGCGGGAATCTTGAATCAGCAACAACTACACGGTAAAAAGGAGCTTTTTTAGCACCCATACGACGAAGTCTGATTTTTACTGCCATTAGAAAACACCTCCAAAAAGTTAATATTTATTTTAAAAAGAAAATACTCTTTTAAAAACCGAAATTACCCGGCAAACCGCCGAATTTTGATAATTTGCGTTTGCCCTTAGGACTAGAAAACTGTTTGAACATTTTTTTCATTTGTTCGTATTGGCGGATAAGTTTATTAACCTCTTCCACACTTGTACCCGAACCTGCCGCAATTCTACGGCGGCGCGAAGCGTTTAAAATATCGGGCTTGGCGCGTTCCTTAGCAGTCATTGATGTAATGATTGCCTCGGTTCTTAAAAGCGCTCTTTCATCAATATCGGCATCTCTGATTTGCCTATCCATACCGGGCATCATTGAAAGTATACTTTTAACCGAGCCCATCTTTTTGATTTGTTTAAACTGGTCAAGCAGGTCGTTCATATCAAACTTATTTTCTTGAAGACGCCTTGCTGTTTCTTCCGCTTTTTTCTCATCAATCTCGTTTTCAACTTTTTCGATGAGTGACAACATATCACCCATACCGAGTATACGGGAAGCCATACGGTCGGGATGGAATTCATCAAGGTCATCCATCTTTTCGCCAACGCCTGTAAACATTATGGGTTTACCCGTTACCGCACGAACCGAGAGTGCGGCACCGCCCCTTGTATCACCATCGAGTTTTGTTAAAATAACACCGTCAATTTCGAGTTGTTCATTAAAGGATTTTGCAATGTTTACCGAATCCTGACCCACCATCGAATCAATAACCAACAAGATGTTATTAACCTCAACGGTCTGTGTGATTCGCTTTAACTCGGCCATTAACTCTTCATCAATATGCAAACGACCTGCCGTGTCAAGAATTACATAATCGTGGCCGTAATCCCTTGCGAGTTTTATTGCCTCAACAGCGGTTTTTTCGGGTGCTTGTTTTCCCTTCTCAAAAACCGGAACATTTACGCTTTGACCCACAACCTTTAACTGCTCAATAGCGGCGGGACGGTAAATATCACAAGCAACCAAAAGCGGTCTATGGCCCTGTGTTTTTAAAAACTTTGCAAGTTTACCGGAATGTGTAGTTTTACCCGAACCCTGCAAACCGCACATCATAATTACGGTTGGAATTTTTGAAGCGGTTTTAAGGCGTACCTGTTCGCCACCCATAAGAGCTGTCAACTCATCCCTGACAATCTTAACAACCATTTGGGCAGCGGTTAAACTTTCCATAATATTTTCGCCAATGCATTTCTCGGCGACACTATTGGTAAAATCTTTTGCTACTTTATAGTTAACATCGGCTTCGAGTAATGCCAAACGCACCTCACGCATTGCCTCTTTAACATCCGACTCGGTTAACTTACCGCGTGAACGAAGGCGCTTAAAAACAGCCGACAGTTTATCAGACAAATTATCAAATGCCATAAAACACTTTCCTTAAAATTAAAAATTATCTATAAAATCAAACAACTCGTTTATCTCTTGTGGGGTATTACGGGCCTTTTCGCACAAGCTTTTGAGCTGCTCGGTTTTTTTATATAAGCCCAGTTTCTCCTCATACTCCAACAACTGTTGTTCGGTGCGCTTAACAAAATCTCTGACACCTTGCCTTGTTATGCCGAAATTTTCGGCAACCTCGGATAAAGAAAAATCCTCATTATAATAACAATCAAAAATTTCGCGCTGTTTATCGTTTAACAACTCGCCGTAACAATCAAACAGCAAAGATATTTTTAAATCCTTCATACAGCACCTCGACTGCAAAGTAAATTACTTTACAGCCGATATTATACCAATAAAGTGTTTCTTTGTCAAGTTTTTTCTTGAAATAAATATACGGTTAATTTATAATAGTATAAAAGAAAATTTTGTGGGGTATTTAAAAATGTTTACTAAAAGGTTTTTTGCCTTTATAACTGTTATAATATTACTTTTTACTTTGGTGGGTTGTTCGGATAACTTTAATTCGGCAATCATCTATTTTGGCGTAAACGAGCCGCCAAAAAACATTGACCCACAATGTGCGAAAACCGTAACTGAGCTTATGCTGGTAAAAAACCTGTACGAAGGACTTATGCGTATTGATAGTGACGGAAACATTGTAAACGGTGTGGCTTTAAGTTATGAAAAAAACGGTGATGCATACACCTTTAAAATAAAAAACGACTCGGTTTGGAATGATGGCACACCGATTACTGCCTATGATTTTAAATTTGGAATAACTCGGGCTTTATCCCCCGAAACCAATTCCCCAAATGCAGACTGTTTATATGCAATAAAAAACGCAAAACAGGTGCATAACGGCTCTTTAAATGTGGATTTACTGGGTATTAAAGTAATAGATAACCACACATTAAAAATTGTAGCCGAGCCAAATGCCGATATTTTATATGCACTTACAACCGCACCCGCTATGCCGTGTAACGAACAATTTTTCTTAAACTCAATTGGTAAATACGGTATGTCTTCAGAGACTGTTCTTTGCAACGGCTCATATAA
>JAZUSW010000079.1:0-13120 GCA_045606925.1 Acutalibacteraceae bacterium
CGCAGGGTGCCGATGTCGAAATAGAGACGGTAACAGAAATTTGTGATAACGGTAAAACAAAAACCGTTCTTACCGAAGAAGGCAGTAAATACGAATGCTTATCGGTAATTATTGCAAACGGTGCAAAACACCGCCATTTAGGACTTGCTAATGAAGAAAAATTTATAGGCGAGGGTATATCTTTTTGCGCAGTTTGTGACGGCGCTTTTTATGCCAACAAAACCGTTGCTTTAATAGGTGGCGGAAACTCGGCTTTGCAAGAGGCGATACTTTTGTGTGAAACCTGTAAAAAGGTTTATGTAGTGCAAAATCTTGACTTTTTAACGGGTGAAGAAAGGTTGCAGGAAATTTTGCGCAGTCGCGGCAATGCCGAAATTATAACAGGAACTGTTGTAGACGAGATTGTTGACGGAGCGGCACTCAGCTGCATAGTAGTTAAAAAGACAGCTACGGGCGAAAAAACCAAATTGTATATAGACGGTATGTTTGTTGCAATCGGTCTTGTTCCCGAAAATGAAGGATTTAAAAATGTTGCCGACCTTGATAGCTACGGCTATATCGATACCGATGAAACCTGCACCACCAAAACACCCGGTGTATTTGTAGCAGGGGATAGCCGCAAAAAAGCGGTACGACAGGTAGCAACCGCCGTATCAGACGGCGCCGTAGCCGCAATATCAGCTTGTAGGTATATAGACGCACTTTAATAAAAATGGGCAAAATATTATTATGGGTGATATAAATGTTCAAAATTGATAACGAATTAAAAAGTGCAAACATCGCGCGCACAGTCCGATTTACCGAGCCGTTATTTGAAAAGTTAAATAAAATAGCAGCATAGAATAATGTTTCTTTTAATCTTTTAGTTTTACAGTGTTGTAAATATGCATTAGATAATATGTCAGACAAAAAATGAAAAGCAACCCACCGATTTCGGTGGGTTGCTTTTTTATATATAGTAAAACATTTACTTATTTAATAGCGGCAATCAAAGCCGTAAAAATTATCGTTAATAACTGCGAGTGTACCGACACTGTTTTCGGTAATTGCGTGATAATCTTCTGCTAACACCTTAAATTTTAATTCCTTGCCGTCAAAGGTTAAGAATTCAATATAATATTCGCCAACCGATTGCGGTGATTTTGTGCCATAAGTTTCAACATAACAGTATTTGCGTAAAACCCGCACATCGTATTCTGTAATGGTCGGCTCATAGGGCTTATCAAGCTCTTCATAAAGTTGTTTGTTGCTTTTTCGCGTGTCAAGGTGTGATTTGACAGTTACAATAACAAGCGCCACCATAGCGCCGATAATTATAAAAAATACAATGTTTTCAGAAACAGTTTCAAACAGCATAAATATTCTCCTGTGTTTTTTATTCGTAAAATCTATCTTGCAACCAGGTTTTCGGAATGTTTTTCCATACTAATCCAGCAAATAAATTCCTGTATCAAGCACTGCAAACTCATAGCCGTCGTTTTTGATAAAGCGGTAAACAGGACTGTTAAACTGACGGTAAACCTCGGCGGAATAGGTGTTAAGATTTACCTTGACAATTGCATTACTTCCTGAGTTGCAAACATAAATATCGTTGCCGTCTATAAATAAATCGGTTGGTTTATCAAAGGGCGATGTAGCGCCGCCGCCTATACGAAGCTCTTCTTTCATAGTTATAAGATTTAATCTTATAAGCACCGAAGACTGTTTATAGCAGGTCCATATTGCGCGGTTGCTGACCGCTATACCGCTTGGGGCATTCCCGTGGTATGAAAGGGTGCCGTTCCATACACACTCGCCATCAACATCAATGAGTTTGCCGTCTCCGTTTTTTTCAAGTATAAAGTTCTTGCCGCGTGAAAGAGAAAGCGACCTGCTGGTGATATGGTTGCGAACATTTTTCATAAAAGCGGGAGCATTGCTGCCGAATTTAGAAAGCTCGTAAAGACTGCGCTGAACAAAGGTAAATTTGCCATCGGTAAAGGTTACCATCTTGTAGGCGACAGTTACGGTTTCGGTATCTTTTGCGCAAATATAGGCAATAATAAGCCCGTTTTCCACCAGAATAACATCAACAACCTCGCCTTCAAAAAGCGTTTTCATTTACCTTTCCTCCTTTTTAAATCCATCACTTTTTGTGCCGCAGATAATACGCCGATTTCGCCCGAGTGGAAGTTAAGACCGCCCTGAAGCCAAACGGCAAACGGCTCACGAAGAGGGGCATCGGCTGAAAGCTCTATCGAGGCACCGAGTGTAAATGCCCCCGCCGCCATTATAACATCGCTGTCATATCCCGGCATGGGCGCCGGGAAGGGAAGCGCCATAGAATCGATAGGCGAACCTGATTGAAGTCCCTGACAAAAAGCAATAAGCCGCTTTGAATCCTCGAGCAAAATGGTTTGTATAATATCGGCTCTCGGCTCATCAAATTTCGGTAGCGGTGTGTACCCCATAAGTTCAAATAACCTTGCGGCAAACACGGCGGTTTTCTTGGCCTCGCCAACTGTGTGAGGGGCGGCAAAAAGCCCCATATAAAGCTCTCTTAAATGGCCAAGCGATGCGCCGACCTCTTTACCGACACCCGGCGCAGTTAAACGGAATGCGCATTTTTCTACCAAGTCGCGCTTACCTGCAATATATCCGCCTGTGGGCGCAATGCCACCGCCGGGGTTCTTAATAAGTGAACCCGCGATAATATCAGCGCCAACTTCGCACGGCTCATATTTTTCTACAAATTCACCGTAGCAGTTGTCCACCATAACAACGGTATCGGGTGATATTTCTTTGACAATACGGCATAGCTCACCGATTTTTTCTACCGATAAACTGGGACGGGTGCTGTAACCCTTAGAGCGCTGTATGTATGCCATTTTATATTTGGTTGCTTTAAGCGCTTTTTTAATAGATTCAATATCGGGTGTGCCGTTTTCAGACAAATCGACCTGATTATATTCAACACCGAAATCTTTAAGTGAACCATCGGTGTGTTTATCAATACCCAAAACGCCTATAAGGGTATCGTAAGGGCGGCCTGTAAGACATAGCATTTTGTCATTTGGGCGGAGTATTCCGAAAAGGGCTACGGTTAATGTATGTGTGCCCGATACAAAATTATGGCGGATAATAGAATCCTCAGCACCCATACAGTCTGCAAAAACGCGCTCTAACATATCGCGTCCGCTGTCATCATAGCCATATCCCGTAGAAATGCCCAAATGTGACTCGCTAACCCCGTTTTTAGTAAAAGCGGATAAAACCTTTTGCTGATTATAACGCGCCACATCATCAATTTTTTCAAATATTTTAAGGCAGTCGTTTTTTGCCTTGTCGCCAAGCGCTACAAGTTCATCATCAAATTTAAAAAAACTCAATTTATTCATCTTCCTTTAATTTGCAATATGCTGCTTTTGATTCCACAACGAAACCGTTATGTTCATAAAAGGGAACATTTTTATATTCGGCGCAAATAAATACCGTGCGCTGTCTTATGATTTCAAGCAAACGGTTAAGCGTTGCGCTGCCAAGACCTGAGCGGCGGCTATCACTTTCCACCGCAATACCTGCAAGAGTCGCGTAATTTTCATTAAAAAGAATAACCCCTGCCGAATTTTTGCTTGTCACATAACCTGCCGTGCCGTGCCGTATGCGATGCGACACATCGGCAATAAAACCGTCCTTTTGACCAACCGACAGGTGCTTTGACAAAACATCATAAACACGCTCTAAACCTTCATAAGTGTTTTCAATTTTTCTTGTCGTATCAAATGGCGGCTCTTTACAGAGTGAAGCACATTCAGTAACAATATCGAGATTTAATTCGTTCGCTGTTTCTAAATCGGTAAAAATGTTTGCAGGGGATATGGCTTTTATAAAGGATTTAAGTTCTTCCAAATCGCCGCCTTTTCTACAAACGGTCATATTATTATCGATTAAAGAAATAAGCGCGGTGGGATTGTTTTTTTGGTCGGTTTGCACCCAAAAAAGAGCTATTTTATCATAATCGCGATAAGCCGCAAAAAGACACGCCAACTTCACAAAAACAACATTTCTAACGCTTATTTCGGGTAAATCTTTGCAAAGCTTAATCAACTATATTTCCCCCGAACAAATCTTTTTTATCATATAAAGCGTTAATTTTTTTGCATTTTCTATATCCGAGATGTCACAAATGCCAGAAGGAGAGTGGATATAACGGCAGGGCACCGAAATTGCGAGTGTCCGCACACCTTCGCGGCTTAAATGTATTTGACTCGCGTTGTTGCCGCCCGTTGTAGCGCGTTTTGTCTGGCATAAAATACCTGAATTTACAGCGGCATTATAATAATCGCGGTCATAAACTGTGCCACGGTCCATAAAGGATACGGCGGGACCCTTACCCAAAGAGCAAACGGTGTTTTCACTTGCTACACCATCCAAATCTGCGGCGGAGGTGGCTTCAAGCACTATTGCCGCATCGGGATTTATCGCATATGCGGCGGTTTTTGCGCCGCGACAACCGATTTCTTCGCCGAAAGTAAAGGTGGCGTAAAAATCATAATCGCTGTCCGTCTTTAAAATTTGGGAAAGTATGCAACAACCTGCTCTGTCATCGATTGCCTTAGCTTTTATACGGCCGTCACCAAGGTCGCAAAATTCACTGACCAGAACGCCGCCATCCCCAAGGTTTACAAGATTTTCGGCTTCGGCTCTTGAAGAGCAACCGATATCAATATAAAGCGCATCGGTACCTGGCAATTTTTTGCCTTCTTCCTTCTCGGTTAAATGTATTGGTTTGCAACCGATTACACCCACAACGCTATTATTAATCAAAACCTTACGGC
Organism: Acutalibacteraceae bacterium; assembly: GCA_045606925.1. Taxonomy (GTDB): domain Bacteria; phylum Bacillota; class Clostridia; order Oscillospirales; family Acutalibacteraceae; genus SIG565. Next base: position 4,818 of record JAZUSW010000079.1, read on the forward strand.
AGAGCAAAACGCTGGGTTTTATACCGCCAAGCATCTGAAACTTCAAAAAGCCATCGGGCGTTATGGCGGAGATAATAATACCTACTTCATCTAAGTGGGCATCGACCATAAGCTTAACGGTTGAGGGCAATTTACCTCTTTTATAAGCGATAATGTTGCCAAGACGGTCAACTTTGCATTCGCAAAAAGGTGAAATTTCTTTTAAAATATGCTCTCGGATATTTTTTTCAAAACCCGAAGGGGAGTCTATACTGCAATACTCGCGCATTTTATCAAGCATTTATAAGTCCCCCTGAAAGAATGTATTTTTCGAGCAAATCGGTTGTTGCTATAATATCGCAAAGCTTTACCGTTTCAACATCTGAGTGCATATTGCGAAGCGGTATTGAAATAAGAGCCGTGGGGATACCCGCAGCGCAAACCGATATGGCATCGGCATTGGTTGATGTTTTTTCACCCATAACTTCATTTTGGTAGGGTATGCCGTTATTGTCTGCCAAAACAATCAAACTATCGGTCATATCACGGCTTAAAACAGGAGATATGCCTATCATACCGCCCGCGCCCTGAACACCGCACATAGTTTTTGGTATATCGGGCCCGTCACCAAAGCTTACATCTATAACAACGGCTTCATCGGCACCAATACCGAAAGCGGCAGTTTTAGCACCGCGAAGTCCTAATTCCTCGGCATCGCTAAAGAGAAGCTTAACCGTTACAGGCAGTTTCTTTTTGTACAAACGCTCTGCCAAAAGTATCAGTGCAGTCACACCCGCGCGGTTATCGAGTGATTTACCGCAAACGGTATTTCCGTTTAAAACATCGGCTGTCTGGCGATATGTTACAACATCACCGACCGAAATTATTTGCTTTGCCTTTTCGCCGATTCCGGTATCTATTTTAATTTTAGAAATATCTTCAACCGCACTATCATTTTTTTCAAGATGCGGCGGAGTGCTTACAAATACGCCGCAAACCTTTTGTTTGCCGTGTATTGTAACGGGCTTTGCGGGAAGGTGGCGTAAATCAATTCCGCCAAGATTAGAAACGGTTAAAAAACCGCCGTCTGATATATCGGTAACAATAAAACCAACCTCGTCTATGTGAGCGTCAATCAAAACAGTATAATCGCTTTTTCCTTTAATTGTAAGACACCTTGTAAGGCCCGAAAAAACCTCCAACTCACCAAACGGGGACAAATACTTTTGCAAAATTTCGGTAACCTCGGTGACGTTACCGATGCCGCAAGAATCCGATAATTCGGTTAGTACTTTTTTAATTTCCATTATAGTTTATTCACCAATTCCTTAAAGTAATTGCCGCGCACTGCAAAGTTAGGAAATGCATCAAACGAGGCACAGGCGGGGCTTAGTGTTACAATATCGCCACAAACGGCGGCATTGTAGGAGATTTTTACCGCATCATCAAGGTCCTTAGCCATTATAATTTCGGGGCTACCCTTATATTCGGGATGCTCTGTTACTGCTTTTTTAATCTTTTCGGCAGTAGGTCCCGTCAAAACAAGCAATTTAACCTTGTTTATAACATAAGGTGCCATCGGCTCAAACGGGATTTGCTTATCATATCCGCCCGCGAGCAGTATTACCTTGCTATCAAATGCTTTAAGACCGGCGATGGTTCGGGTGGGACTTGATGCGATAGAATCGTTAAAGTAGCGAACACCCTTAACTTCTCTTACAAACTCAATGCGGTGGGGAACGCCTGCAAATTCCTTAGCAACCAAGCGGATGTTATCGGCGCCAACATAGCCCCAAACCGCCGAGATTGCGGCAAGATAGTTGGCAACATTATGGTCGCCCAAAATGGTAATATCACTTTTATGCATAATGGGGGCGTTGATACCGCGGTAGCACATATTAAGGTATCCGTCACCATCAAGCCAGGCGCCGTTTTTAACAGGTGTTTCCATACTGAAGCCAAGCGACTGACCTCTGACAAGCTCACGGAAAGAGTGGGTTATTTCGTTATCGTAGTTTAAAACCGTGCGGGAAAATGCGCCTTGATGGAGCAGTACATTTTTCTTGGCTTCAACATACTCATCCATATCCTTGTGCACATCGAGATGGTTGGGTGCCACATTTGTAACAACCGCAACATCGGGACTTTTTCTCATAGATATAAGCTGGAAGGAGGAAAGCTCAACAACAACATAGTCGGTCGGCTTAATTTCATCAATTCGGGGAAGCAACGGAGTGCCGATATTGCCGCCAACGTGTACGGTGTAGCCCTCGCGTTTGAGCATTTCGGCAATAAGTGTTGTTGTGGTGGTTTTTCCGTCAGAGCCCGTAACAGCAAAAATTTTTGCGGGGCATAAATCAAAAAATACCTCCATCTCGCTTGTAACCGCAATACCGCGGCGGCGTGCTTCTTTAAGCTCGGGTAAATTAAAGCTCATACCGGGGGTACGGAAAATAACATCAACCTCAAGCTTTTTAAGATAATCTTCACCAAGACTGAGCGTGGCACCGGCTTTTTCGAGCTCGTCACAAATACTGCCTAACTGGTCGCGTGTCCTGCGGTCACACGCAACAACACGCGCACCTCTTTCTAAAAAGGTTTTAATAAGAGGCGTATTGCTGATGCCAATACCGCACATCGCGATTTTTTTATTTTCAATTTCTTCCCAAAATTGCTTAAAATCCAAGTTAACCCCTCCGGAAAACATACTTATTTATTATATTATACTGATATATTATGTAAATATCAATATTTAACTTGCAGTACAAACAAATATTGACATTTTTTTCATTTTTTGCTAAAATAAACCGTAAATTTTTCAAAGGAGAAATGAGATATGTTGTGGTTTTGGTTATCTGTTTTGGCGCTTCTTTGTTGGAGTGGGTCCGACCTGTTTTCAAAAATGGGAACACGAGAGCGCGATAAAAACAGTCATTGGAAGGTTGTTTTTGCGGTTGGCTTTATAATGGGTATTCACTTCATTGTAACGCTAATCGGCGGTGCAATAATCGATAACACGGTTGGTGTCGAAGGCGTTCATAAAATAGTTGCAAGTCTGTTTTATACAGATTTTAAAATAATGGATTTTGTTTACTATCTGCCCATAGCCGCTTTATATATTTTGGCAATGGTACTCGGCTACATAGGTCTTCGCTATATTGAGCTTTCAATTTCCTCACCGATTTGCAATTCTTCGGGTGCGTTGGCATTCCTTTTGTGCTTGGTGTTCGGATTGGTTTCCACAGAAGATATAACCGCATTAACCGTTGTAGGTATATCGATGATAACGGTTGGTATTGTGGCATTGGGCTTTATAGAGCAGCGCGAGGATGATGAGGTTAAAAAAGCCCGTCAGGAGATGGCAAACCGCAAGTACACAAAGAGCGTGTTAGCATTTTTATTGCCGATTTCATACCTTATAATTGATGCATTGGGTACGGTTGGCGATGAGTTTCTTTTCTCAGATGGATTTATTGAAAAAACCGGAATAGAAATGAGTGACTATGCCGCAAACGCCGCCTTTGAGCTTACCTTCTTCTTACTTGCCATATTCGCATTTATCTGGGTTAAATTTGTTAAAAAAGACACTATATTCAAAGGCAACAAAAATTTGTTTTGGGGTGGTCTTTGCGAAACAGTAGGACAAATATTTTATATGGCAGTAATGTTCAGCGATTTTTCGGTAGGTATGGTAATTATTTCGGCTTACTGTGCAATTTCAGTTCTTTGGAGCCGCGTTTTCCTGAAAGAAAAATTATCGTGGAAGCATTATCTGGTTATTGCAATGGTAATTGCAGGTATAGTAATATTGGGATAAAAACAAAACCGAGTGAAATTCACTCGGTTTTGTTTATTCTAATATATTGTTTGCTTTCAGCTTTTCTATAAAGGCGGCAACATCACGCTCGGCGGTTTGTTTATCAACATCATATTCGCCAAGCAAAGCATCAACCAAGCCCTCGGCGGTATTTTCTTCGGTTAATTTTTCCCACAAAAATGTACCCGTTTCGTTGAGCGATATAATAGAGTTAAAATTAACCTCGGCACCTACCGATACAACAATGTTTTGACCTGCAACACTGCGCAAAATGTATGTATCACGAATTTTCATATAAATCAGTTCCTTTTTCGTTTTATATTTATATTATATATTATTTCAAAAAATATTGCAAGTAGTGTAAAAAGTGTTGTATAATGATATAGCTATTATAAATAAAAATATTAGGAGTAAAAACGATGGATGTTTTCAAAGAACAAATATTAAAGGTTAAAAAAAGCACCGCCGAGTATCTTTTGATGGCGGTTATAGTGATAGTGGCGCTTGTAATAAGCGTTGTGCTTTTTCTTTTGTCGGGTAACGAGCCGTTGTTTATATTGTTTATTGTGGCGGTAATTTACGGCACGGGCAAACTGCTTAGTATGTTTTCGATAGAGTACGAGTATATCGTAACCAACACGATGATTGATGTTGATAAGATAATGTCAAAAAGCACTCGCAAAAGGATAATTTCTTTTGAGGGCAAGGATATTTTGCGCACCGAAAAGGTAGGCGCAACAGTACCTGTGACTGATGCGGCTGAGAAATATATCTGTTGCAACAGGGATGATGAAAATGCTTATTGGGTGCTTGTTTCCAAGGGCGGAAAAAAGGTGCTTCTTATGATGGCGCCCAATGAAAAAATAGTTGAGGCAATAAAGCTCGGCTCACCCAAAATGACGGCAAAAGATATATTTAACTGATATGGAATTTATAAAGAACGAAAAGCCCATAATTCCCAAAAGGGATAAAAACGCTCATAAGGGTACATTTGGCACCGCGCTTATAATAGCGGGTAGTTACGGTATGGCGGGTGCCGCAGTTTTGGCTGTAAAGGCGGCGCTCAGATGCGGTGTCGGCAAAGCAAAACTCGCAGTAAATAAAAGCATATACAACATTTGCGCCACCGCTACCGGCGAAGCGGTGTTTATACCCTATGGCTTATGCTTTAAAAAGGCAATAGTACCGCATATAAAAACTGCAAACAGTATACTCTTCGGGTGTGGCAGTACTGCTAAAAAAAGCTCCCTTAAAAAATTAAAAATAATAATAAAAAATGCTAATTGCCCGATAGTTGTTGATGCTGATGGTATAAATGTGTTGTCCCAAAACATAGATATATTAAAACAGGCAAAAACTCCTATTATTTTAACTCCGCATCCGCTTGAGATGGCGCGTCTTAGCGGCAAAAGTGTGCAAGAAATCGGCAAAGACCGTATACGAACGGCAACTGAATTTGCAAACAAATACGGTGTGTATGTCGTGTTAAAGGGTAACGGTACGGTTATTGCCGCGCCCAACAAAGCGCCTATTGTAAACCCAACGGGAAACGCAGGTATGGCAACGGGTGGCAGCGGAGATGTACTTGCGGGCATTATGGCAGGTTTGTTGGCACAGGATTCGGATGTATTAAAAGCGGTGTCGGCCGCCGTTTATATACACGGTATGGCGGGGGATATTGCCGCCGAAAAGTTAAGTGAAATTTCAATGCTTCCAAGCGATATAATAGAAGAGTTACCTTGCGTGTTTAAAACACTTGAAGGGTAGCGGTTTAATGCAAAAAATCAAAATAGCGGCTTTTTTATTGGCAGTATTGTTTTTGTGCGCGTGCAGTAAAACTGCGGTGACCCCCGTTGTACAGGGAGTTACCTTTAACGCGCACATTATTTATTTTAACAAGGAATATTCCATACTTGCCGATATAGAAAAAAACGGAGATGCTGTTATAAGTGTTGTAGAGCCACAGGTTATATCGGGCGCGAAATTTGTGGTCAAGGGAGAAGATACCTATACCGAATATAAGGATATAAAGTATCCCGTTAATATAGATAGTGCCGAAGGTGCGCCGTACTTTTTATTTGGTTGTTTAAGAGATGCTATGAGTAAAAAGGGGCAACAAACGGGAGAAAATTTTATAATCAACGGCAAATGGCAGGACAGAGAGTACGAAATGTATTTATCGGGAAGCGGCATACCGCTTAAAATATCGGCAAAGGATATAGAAATAGAAATATTGGATGCAAAAATAAAAACTGACAATTAATTGTCAGTTTTTATTTTTTATAATACTTCGGGTTCTTTTATCGGTTTTTCGGTTGTTTCTTTATCGCCGTGCCGCAAGGAAAGCAAAGAGCATACAAACACTCTCAATATTTTCAGCGCTTAAAGTATATCATATAACTTGTGAGAAAACAATAAAAACGGCTAAAAACTTGACTTTGATTTGTGGGTAAGATATACTGAAAAATAGAAAAAATTAGGAGAAAAAGTATGTATGATTATTTAATTGTAGGCGCAGGTCTTTACGGTGCGGTTTTTGCAAGAGAAATGACCGATAAAGGATACAGGTGTCTGGTTATTGATAAAAGAGAACATATCGGCGGTAATGTTTATACCGAAAAGGCAGAGGGTATAAATGTTCATAAATACGGCGCACATATTTTCCATACAAGTGAAAAGCGGGTATGGGACTATGTAAACCGATTTGCCGAGTTTAACCGCTATACCAATACCCCTGTTGCTAATTACAAGGGTGAAGTATATAATTTGCCCTTTAATATGAATACATTTAATAAAATGTGGGGAGTTATAACGCCAAATGAGGCCAAGGCAAAAATAGAAGAACAAAGAAAAGCGGCGAATGTAGAAAATCCAAAGAACTTGGAAGAACAGGCAATTAGCTTGGTAGGCATTGATATTTACGAAAAGCTTATAAAGCACTATACCGAAAAACAGTGGGGAAGACCGTGCAAGGAATTACCCGCGTTTATTATCCGCCGATTGCCCGTGAGATTTATTTACGACAACAATTATTTTAACGATTTGTATCAGGGTATTGCCATTGGCGGTTATACCAAAATGGTTGAAAATATGTTAAAGGGCATAGAAATACGCCTTAATACAAATTATCTTGATAATCGTGAAGAGTTAGGCAAAATCGCAAAAACCATAGTTTATACAGGTCCGATTGATGAGTTTTTTGGTTACAGCAAGGGCTGTTTGCAGTATCGCAGCGTGCGTTTTGACACAAAAACGCTTGATACCGATAACTTTCAGGGTAATGCAGTTGTAAATTATACCGATGGCGACACTCCGTATACCCGTATTATAGAACACAAGCATTTTGAGTTCGGCGGTGGGGATAAAACCGTTATAAGTTACGAGTATTCTGCCGAGTGGTCGAAGGGTGATGAGCCGTATTATCCTGTAAACGATGAGAAAAATGCAAAATTATATGAAGAATATAAACTTCTTGCCCAAAAGGAAAAAAATGTGATTTTCGGCGGTCGACTCGGCGAGTATAAGTATTACGATATGGATAAGGTTATCTTATCGGCGTTACAAAAGGTAGAAACACTCTAAGGGGTGCATTTATGAAAATATTTTTTATAATATTTGATATTGTTATCATTATTTTTGCTCTTTATATTCTGGCACTTAAAGGGAGAACAAAGAATAAAAATATTGATAAATTTTTAAAATGGCGGTATGCCCATAGAGGATTGCATCATAAACCCATAGTGCCCGAAAACAGTTTGGCGGCTTTTAAAGCGGCGGTAGAAAAAGGGTATGCAATAGAACTTGATGTGCATCTAATGCGAGATGGCAACATAGCCGTGATACACGATTCCAGTTTAAAGAGAACGGCGGGGTATGATGTAAAAATAGAAGACCTTACAACGCCCGACCTTGAAAAGTTTAAATTAGAAGAATCTAATGAAAAAATTCCAACACTAAGTCAGGTCTTGGAATTAGTCGATGGCAGGGTTCCGCTGCTGGTAGAAATTAAAACTGAGAATAACTGTGCGGCAGTTACCGAAAAAACGGTACAGATACTTAGCGAATATAAAGGCGATTACTTAATAGAGTCGTTTGACCCAAGGTGTATTTTATGGCTTAAAAAACACGCGCCCGATATAGTTCGTGGACAACTCACCCAGAACTATTTAAGGGATAAAAGCGGATTAAAAATGATTACAAGGTTTATATTAACGGCACAAGTGCTTAACTTTATAAACGCACCCGATTTTATAGCGGTAAATTACCTCGACCGTAAAGAGTTGCCAATATCGATAGCAACAAATCTTTGGGGTGTTAAAAAATTTGTTTGGACAATTAAAGAACATAAGGATTTAATAGAATTTGAAAAAGAGGGATGCATCCCGATTTTTGAACAGTTTAATCCGTAAAAAACGGTCGAATCTAATGATTCGAGCGTTTTTAGGATTCAGGGGGTAGGATGTAGGGGCGGTTCACGAATCGCCCCGGCGGTTATGGAATTGGTTTT
>JAZUSW010000080.1:0-5625 GCA_045606925.1 Acutalibacteraceae bacterium
CACCTCGGAATCTCTAATGATGATATACTGGAAGCTTTAGAAAAACTGATATCCCTGCACATCGCAGAATTAGAAACAAATAATGGTACGCGCTATCTGCTTCACAAAATCAAAGCAATCGAGGCGGCAGTAACTTTCCGATTAATTGAAAGACTCATTCACAATGAAGCCGGCTTTGGTTGTGGCGAGTTTTTTGCATTGACACAATATTAAACGTCAGTTGAGATTCGCTTCGCTTTTGTGCCCACAAAAGCAGTGCTTGTCAGGAACATTGACAAGGCATAGATGAACATAAAAGAAAGGCTCCCTCCGGGAGGGAGCTCCCGACGAAGTCGGGTGAGGGAGAGCGCGTTGCGATAAAATTTGTTAAAAACTAAAGTCGCGCGGGCTCCTTCCGTCACGCTACGCAGCGAACCCCCAAAGCTCATTTCATTCGCTTCGGGGAACCCCTGCCGCGTGCCACCTTCCTCCCGGAGGAAGGCTATTTTAGTGCCCGACAGTACACCTAAAAAGTGTAACACACCATACCATGCAGCAAGGCGTGTGAAAAAGGACAGAGACGAAAAATCTCTGTCCTTTTGTAATGTAGAGGCGTTCATTGAACGCCCGCGGGCGACCACTGGTCGCCCCTACAAATTTGTTTTTTATGGTAGGTAAAACCTCTTTATGGAAGGCACCCCTTCGGAGTCTTTTTTTAATAATCATCTCTTAAATAAAGCGTTCGGGAATTTCTATGCATATATACACTCATAACAAGTCCCATACACATATAAATACTTAAAAGCGATGTTCCCCCAGCGCTGAAAAACGGTAATGTAATGCCGATAACGGGTAAGAGAGATAAACACATACCTATATTTATAATAATGTGTGTTAAAAGCATTGAAAAAGCGCCGACACAAATAAAAGTACCGCTCTTTTTAGAACACTTTTTGCCCGTCATAAGTATGCGCCAAGCTATCGCGCCAAGCAACAAAATAACGGCTAAGCATCCTAAAAATCCAAGTTCTTCACCGATAGAAACAAATATAAAGTCGTTATGCCCCTCGGGTACGCCGCCAACCTGTGTTAAGCTACCCTTTAAATAACCCTGACCGAAAAAACCACCGTTTGCAAGTGCCACCGAGCCACGATATTGTTGATATCCCGCATTTTGAATATCCGACTGTCCGCTTAAAATATTTATTATACGCGAACGCTGGTCATCATTCATAACAAAGAAATACACAAATGGCGAAGCGGCAACCGCCGCACCAAATGCAATAAGAAAATACCTGAGTTTCAGCCCCGCCGCATACATCATGCCAAGCGCCATTACCGCAAATACCGCCGCGGTGCCATCATCACCCTGAAAATGCACCAATATTACCGGTATTGCCGCGTGAACGCATACGGGAAGCAAATATCTTAACTTGTTTATATTTTCCTTAACATACTGCAAATGCGCCGAAAAAGTAACCAGAAACATTACCTTTAAGAACTCGGCGGGTTGAACCGATATGCTCCCGATAAAAAGCCACGCCTTATCATCGGTGCCGGGCGGCGCATAACCGATAAAAAATGTCAGAATAACAGGAATTAAACCTATCGCCGCCGCTATCGGCCAAAACTTTATATATGCCCCAAAATCAAAAAGTGATATAAATATGGCAATTCCAAGGCCTAAAAGCATTGCAACACACTGCGTTGCAAACTCACCGAACCCGTCAGCGTGATATGTGGCGGAAAGCACTGCCATACATCCGTAACAGGTTGTAAACAAGCAAAGTATTAAGAATATTTTGTCGCACTCGCGTATGTAGTCGGCAATTTTTGAAAAGATTTTCATATTCCATCTTCCTTTATGCTTATATTATATTTTATACGCTATATAAATGCAAGGAAAACGTTTGATTTTCCAATTATTTGTGGTATAATGATTGCGGTGATTTATAATATGAAAGAATATATTTCCGAGAGTCCGTTTGATACCGAAAAAGAAGCCGAAAATTTAGCAACTCTGTTAAAGGGCGGCGAGGTTATCGCGTTTCGCGGAGACTTGGGTGCGGGTAAAACCTGCTTTACAAGGGGCCTGGCAAAAGGACTTGGCTTTAAGGGAACGGTTAACTCCCCCACCTTTGCCCTTGTAAACGAATACATAGGCGGTCGCCTGCCGCTTTACCACTTTGATATGTACCGCGTTAATAGTTGGGAAGACCTTTATTCAACCGGTTTTTTCGATTATATGGATATGGGCGGTGTTATCGCGGCTGAGTGGAGTGAAAATATTGACGGCGCCTTGGGCGAAAACACCATATATGTGACCATCGAAAAAATTGATGAAAACAGACGAAAGATACAAATTTGCGGAGTTGATTTTATTTGAAAATATTAGCGGCGGAGTGCTCCGCCACAGCCGTATCAGCCGCTGTAGCGATTGATGGCAAAATAGTCGCGAGTGACTTTTCCAACCAAAAAATCACCCACTCGCAAACACTTTTACCTATGATTGCCGATGTGCTGCAAAAGGCAAATCTTAAACCAAATGATATTGACCTGTTTGCCGTGTCAGCCGGTCCCGGCTCTTTTACGGGGGTAAGAATCGGTATCGGTGCAATAAAAGGTCTTGCAACGCCAACTAAAACAAAATGTGTCGGTGTATCAACACTGCTTAGTATGGCTTATAACTATATTGATACCGATTGCGTAGTTTGCAGTGTTATGGATGCAAGATGCAACCAGGTATATAATGCGTTGTTTTTAATAGAAAACGGTAAGATTACCCGACTGTGTAAAGACCGCGCACTGCTTTGTGAAGAACTCGTAAGCGAGTTAAATGAAAAATACCGCGATAAAAAAATAATTATGGTTGGAGACGGCGCAAAGCTTTTTGAGAATGCCGCTGATGAGCATATTTTAATATCTTGCGAAGAAAGGTGTTATCAAAACGCCAAGGGTGTAATACTTGCGGCAAGCAATGAAGAAAGCTTTGTATCGCCCGAAGAATTATTACCAATATATCTGCGTTTGCCACAGGCAGAACGGGAATTAAAACTAAAAACGGAAAGAGGAAATTAAGATGAAAATTGCACTTGGTTGTGACCACGGCGGTCTTGAACACAAATACGCTATTGCCGAGTATTTAACCGAGCGTGGCTTTGAGGTAAAGGATTTCGGCATTTACGAAAACCATTCGGTTGACTATCCCGATATCGCCAAACCCGTTTGTTTAAGTATAGTAAACAAGGAATGTGACCTTGGCATTTTAGTTTGCGGAACAGGTATCGGTATGTCGATTGCCGCAAATAAGATAAAGGGCATACGAGCAGCCGCTTGCAGTGAGCATTTTTCGGCAAAATATACACGACTTCACAATAATTCCAATGTTTTATGCTTGGGCGGCAGAGTAATTGGGGTGGGTACCGCAATAGAACTTACCGAGTTGTTTGTTGACACCGCTTTTGAGGGTGGAAGACACCAGAAGCGTATCGATAAAATTACCGAGATTGAGAACCTGTAAGATTTGATAACCCGACCGTTATTTATGAGGTGTTTTTATGACTTTTTATGAAATTGAAATGGAATCCCGCAAATTGAGAGAAAAAATCAAATGCGCTAAGCCGCAGCTTGATATTAAGGGTACCGCTTATTATGTATCGCTTGACGGAGATGACAATAACGATGGTTTAACCCCCGATACCGCTTGGAAAACTACAGAGCGCGTGAACAGTCACCGTGATAGTTTTGCCTCAGGGGATGCCGTGCTTTTCAGATGCGGCGATGTCTTCCGCGGTGATATATGGTTAAAATCGGATATGACCTATTCTTCATTTGGTGTCGGCGCAAAGCCTGAGCTTTGGGCTTCCCCGTTTAATGCCGCTAAAAAAGATTGGGAGAAGGTTGCCGAAAATATTTATTCTCTCCCCTTCCCCTTAAAAAAGGATATAGGTATTATAGTTTTTAACCACGGTGAAGAATGGGGCTATAAAAAATTTGAATTAGACCCTAACGAAAGTCTTGATTTGGATTTTTTCCACGATGTTGAACAAGGAGTGCTTTATCTTTGCTCCGAAAAAGGCAATCCCAAGGAGCGCTGGAACGATATTGAAATCGGACCGCGTATTACCATTATGCACGGTGTTTGCCCTAATAACTGTACCGTTGACGGTCTCACATTAAAATACACCGGCTCTCACGGAATCGGCCTTAGCTCCCTTAACTATACCACAGGCGGTCCGCCGCGCCACGATAACATTTACAACTTCACCGTACGCAACTGTGAATTTGAGTGGATAGGCGGAAGTGATTCGGGCAACCGCATACGCTATGGTAACGGCTTTGAAATCTGGGGCGGTTGCGATGGACTGCTTATAGAAAACAGTTACTTTAACCAGATATACGATGCTGCCATAACCCAACAGTATCAGGGCTCCTTTGCACAGGAAAATGTACTGCATATTGAAAATGCGGTAATGAGAAATAACCTTATAGAAAACAGTATATACAGTTATGAATATTTCCTGAGCGAATATTTCCCCGGCACGCGCGAGAAAAAACTGGACACCTTATCAACAATTAAAAATGTTTTGTTTGACAGTAACATTTGCCGCTTATGCGGTTATGGTTTCGGTAATCAGCGTCCCGACCGCCACAGCCCCACACATATTAAAAGTTGGGGACACCATAACAAATCGGAGAATTTCGTTATAAGTAACAATATATTCGACAGAGCCGATTATTGCCTGGTTGAAATTATGGCAGGTGCAGGTCAGGAATACATACCCACATTAAAGGGTAACATTTATTGCCAATACGAAAATAAAGAGTGGATTAGGGCAATAAAGGGTCAAAAGGCAACTGTTTTCAACCGTGAAACCATTAAAAACCCCACCGAAAACTTTGCGGAAGCAGATGCCGTAACAGTTAAACCGTTAAGATAAGAAAAAGAGCTTGAATCAACCGATTCAAGCTCTTTGTTTTTTTGATTTTCGTATAGACTCATCACTGTTTAAATTCCATAACTCAAGCGCAAACTGATTTTTGGGTAATATTTTAAAAACATCGTAAATTTTAAAAACAATTTCCACCCCCAACCGTTTAGGCATTTCTCCATTTTCCATTTTATTTAAACTTGCTATACCAATGCCCAATAACTCTGCCATATGTTTTTTGAAATACCGTAATGCTCTCGCAACCACATTACATTCTTTAAAAATATTTCCATTTCCCCTGTTGCTTTCATTAACAATTACTCCTTTTTTCTTTAAAATGGTCACAAAATCATCCATTTGGGTGATTTTTTAATAATTATATCATTCAAATGAATGACTGTCAATCATTTGTTTAAATGTTTTGATATAATTAATGTATTAAGAAAGAAAGGATTTCTAATCTTATGCACTATACAAATAAAATGAAACAATTGCGAGAAGATAAAGACCTTAAACAAGCAGATGTGGCAAAAATTCTCAAAATGACTACACAACAATATTCTCTTTACGAAACGGGCAGGAGAAAACTGCCCATAGATAAACTTATGGAATTATGTATTTTTTATGGTGTATCCGCAGATTATATATTAGACCTACCCACTGAAACAAAATAAACAATTTCATAACCGCACGGGCGATTCGTGAATCGCCCCTA
>JAZUSW010000081.1:0-8279 GCA_045606925.1 Acutalibacteraceae bacterium
GATATAATGTAGGCGGTCTTACAAAGGAGGAGTATTCGGGTCGCGATACGGGTACCCGTATTAAATGGAAGCCGGACATAAAGGTTTTTACCGAGGTTGATATTCCGTCAAGTGACCTTATGGATACCTTGCGCCGCCAGGCAATAGTTAATAAGGGTCTTCTTTTTGTGTTTCGTGAGCAACAAGGTGCCCGATTTGTACAAACCGAGTTTATTTATAAAGATGGTATAGTGGAATACTTAGAGGGTGTTGTTGGCGAGCAAAAGCTATCAGGCATCCAGTTTTGGACAGGAGAACGCCGCGGCCGTGACCGCGATGACCGTCCCGAATATACAGTAAAAATGAATTTGGCATTTTGTTTTTCAAATAATCACCGTTTGCTTGAATATTATCATAATTCAAGTTGGCTCGAAAACGGTGGCTCGCCAGATAAAGCGGTAAGGGCGGCTTTTGTAGCACAATTGGATGCGTATATTAAAAGCAATAATAAGTATAAGTCTAATGAAAGCAAAATTACCTTCTCCGATGTACAAGAAAGCTTGGCAATCGTCACCAACTGTTTTTCATCGGTGGCTTCTTACGAAAACCAGACAAAAAAAGCGGTTAATAATAAGTTCATTTATGAGGCGATGAACGATTTTATCCGCCGTCAGCTTGAAATTTATTTTATAGAAAATAAAGCCGAGGCCGATAAGATTGCCGAGCAGGTACTGATAAATAAGCGAAGCCGTGAAAGAAGCGAAAAGGAACGCTTAAATCTTAAAAAGACATTACAAACAGGCAATTCGCTTGTGGATAGAGTTCAAAAGTTTGTCGATTGCCGTACAAAAGATATCGAGCAAAGAGAAATCTTTATAGTAGAGGGTGATTCGGCGCTCGGTTCCTGTAAACTCGCGCGCGACCCTGATTTCCAAGCTATTATGCCGGTGCGCGGTAAAATACTCAACTGTCTTAAAGCAGAATATGATAAGGTGTTTAAAAGTGAAATTATTACTGACCTTATTAAAGTGCTTGGTTGCGGTGTTGAGGTAAAGACCAAAAACAGCAAAAATATATCCAATTTCAGTATGCAAAATCTTCGTTGGAATAAAATAATTATATGTACTGATGCCGATGTCGATGGTTTCCATATAAGAACTCTTATTTTAACAATGATTCATCGGCTTATGCCCACGCTAATAAAAGAGGGCAGGGTGTATATTGCTGAAACTCCGCTTTATGAGATTACCACAAAGGATATGACCTATTTTGCTTATGACGAAACCGAGAAATCGGAAATTTTAGCAAAAATCGGCGATAAAAAATATAAAATAAACCGTTCAAAAGGACTTGGTGAAAACCAACCCGATATGATGAATTTAACTACAATGAATCCCGAAACACGCCGTCTTATTAAAGTAATGCCCGATGATGCCGAGCGGACAAGCGAGATGTTTGATATACTGCTTGGCGATAATTTGCAGGGAAGAAAAGAGTTTATTGCCGAAAACGGATACTTATATATTGATGATGCTGATATTAGTTAGTAAAGGAAAGATAAAATGGCACTGAGAAAGAAAAAAGAAGAAGCCGTAAAAAACACCCCCGATATTATGGAAAAAACCTATATTGCGGGCGCGGGGCTTACAGTGGAACAACCCATAGTTACAACGCTCGAAACAAACTTTATGCCCTATGCGATGAGCGTTATTATTTCCCGTGCAATTCCCGAAATAGATGGTTTTAAACCGTCACACCGTAAGCTTCTTTACACAATGTATATGATGGGACTTTTAAACGGCGCTACAACAAAGTCGGCAAATATAGTTGGCCGTACGATGCAATTAAATCCCCACGGGGACGCTGCCATATACGAAACGATGGTGCGTTTGTCCGAGGGTAACGAAACACTGTTGCATCCCTTTGTACAGTCTAAGGGCTCGTTTGGTAAGGCATATTCGCGTGATATGGCTTATGCCGCTTCTCGTTATACCGAGGCAAAATTAGCGCCCATAGCGGCAGAACTTTTTGCCGATATAGAAAAAGATACGGTTGAGTTTGTTGATAACTACGATGCAACTCTTAAAGAACCAACACTTTTTCCCGTAACATTCCCAAGCGTTCTTGTTAACGCAAATACCGGTATTGCGGCGGGTATGGCAAGTTCAATTTGCTCGTTTAATTTAAATGAGGTTTGTCAGACCACGATAGAGTATATAAAAGATAACGATATAAATGTTGCCGATACTCTTATTGCGCCTGATTTTCCAATAGGCGGTCAGCTTCTCTATAACCGCGCCGAGATGGAAAAGATTTACCAAACGGGTCGCGGCAGTTTTAAAATCCGCGGTGTTTATTCTTACGATAAAAAGCAAAACTGTATTGATATCACCGAGATACCGCCCACAACCACAAGTGAAGCGATAATAGAAAAGGTAGTAGACCTTGTTAAGCAAAAGAAGATTACCGAAATCAACGATATCCGTGATGAAACGGGTCTTCAGGGACTTAAAATTACAATAGACTTAAAGCGCGGGGTTGATGTCGAAAGATTTATGAAAAAACTTTATCGCTCAACACCGCTTCAAGATAGCTTTGCGTGTAACTTTAACATACTTGTAGGCGGTGCGCCTCAGGTAATGGGCGTTAAAGAGATTATTGAAGAATGGGTAGCATTCAGAACCGAGTGCGTCCGCAACCGTTTGCTCTTTACACTCGGCAAAGCAAAGGATAAGTTGCATCTTTTAAAGGGTCTTCAAAAAATATTACTTGATATTGATAAAGCAATTAAAATTGTCAGAGAAACAGCCGAGGAAAAAGAGGTTGTGCCAAATCTTATGATTGGTTTTGGCATTGATGAAATTCAGGCCGAACACGTGGCAGAAATAAAACTTCGCCATTTGAACCGCGAATATATTTTAAAGCGCCTTAATGAGATTGAGAATCTCGAAAAGGAAATAGAAGATTTGGAATCAACCCTTGCAAGTCGCACAAAAGTGCTTAAAATTATAATCAAAGAACTTGAAGAGGTTATGAAAAAGTACGGTAAAGAACGCCGTACCGCCATTATCACTCCCGAAGCTGATGCTGATGCCGACGAGCCCGAAATTGTGGATGAGTCACCTGTAACGCTCTTCTTTACGCGTGACGGCTATTTTAAAAAGATTACGCCGCAATCCCTTCGTATGAGCGGTGAGCAAAAGCTTAAAGAGGGCGATGAAATGTCGCAGGTTATTGAGGCAACAAATGCACACGAATTGCTGTTCTTTACCAATAAGCAGCAGGTCTATAAAGCCAAAGTAAGTGATTTTGCCGATGGTAAGGCAAGTGTGCTCGGTGATTATGTAGCCGGAACGCTTAATTTTGATGAAGCCGAGAATGCCGTATATATGGTGGCCGTTCGCGAATATGTAGGAAATATGGTTTTTGTTTTCGATAACGGCCGAGTGGCAAAAGTAGCGCTTAGCGCTTATTCTACCAAAACCAACCGCAAAAAATTGGTTGGCGCATATACTGATAAGTTCACCTTGCATACAATACTGTATTTGCCGAAGGAATCAGATATTTTGCTTACATCAACAAACGGTAGAATGTTGCTTGTAAACAGCGGTGCTTTGCAGACTAAATCAACAAGGGATAACGGCGGTGTTGCCGTTATGACACAAAAGAAAGGTCAACGCATATTTACTGCCGAAGAATATAAAGAAGGTATGTTGGATACTCCGCACCGTTACAGAACACGAAATTTACCGGCGGCAGGTAGCTTTAAATCACAAGGCAAAGCCGAACAATTAACAATTTCATAAAAAAAGCCACTCCGATTTTTCGGAGTGGCTGTCAGCCACTATATTCAAAACAAACGCAATAAGTTAAATACTACTTTGGCTGACATTTATAATATTCCGCAAAAATGCAAATATATCAAAGGAATTATTTGACAAACTTTTTTATTTATTATATAATAACATAGATTAGAAAACACGGAGGGAACCGTTTTGGCAAAAGAATTAGCAAAGGTTTACGACTCAAAGGAAGTTGAAGATCGTATATATAAAACCTGGCTCGATGGCAGATATTTTCACGCGCAAAGGGACTTGGAAAAGGAAACCTTTACTATAGTGATTCCGCCACCCAATATTACAGGTCAGCTTCATATGGGTCACGCTTTGGATAATACGCTTCAGGATATACTTATTCGTTTTAAGCGTATGCAAGGTTTTGATACATTATGGCTTCCCGGTACCGACCACGCTTCCATTGCTACCGAGGCAAAGATTGTTGAGGCAATGCGCAAAGAAGGCATTACCAAAGATGATATAGGCCGTGATGGATTTTTAGAGCGTGCTTGGAAATGGAAAGAGCAATACGGCGGTAGAATTATAGAACAACTCAAAAAGATGGGCTCCTCTTGCGATTGGGAAAGGGAACGCTTTACTTTGGATGAAGGTTGCAGTAATGCTGTTAAGGAAGTGTTCGTAAAGCTTTACGAAAAGGGACTTATTTACAGGGGAGAAAGAATAATCAACTGGTGCCCCAAGTGTTTAACATCTATTTCGGACGCTGAGGTTGAGTATGAAGAACAAGCGGGACATTTTTGGCATTTACGCTATCCGCTTGCGGATGGTAGTGGGTATCTTGAACTTGCAACAACCCGCCCCGAAACGTTACTCGGCGATACCGCCGTTGCAGTTAACCCAAATGATGAAAGATACAAGCATCTTGTAGGTAAAATGCTTGATTTGCCGATAGTCCACCGCGAGATACCTGTCGTTGCTGATGATTATGTTGAAATGGACTTTGGTACGGGCGTTGTAAAAATTACCCCCGCACACGACCCCAACGACTTTGAGGTAGGTCTTCGTCATAATCTCCCTGTTATAAATGTTATGACAGACGATGCTAAAATCACATCTGATTATCCAAAATACGCGGGTATGGATAGATTTGAAGCACGAAAGGCGATAGTTGCTGATTTAGAGACCGAAGGTGCGCTTGTAAAAATTGAAGATTATACACATAACGTAGGTACTTGTTACCGTTGCTCGACAACGGTTGAGCCGCGTGTTTCGAAGCAGTGGTTCGTTAAAATGAAACCGCTTGCCACACCTGCAATAGATGCGGTTAAAAACGGCGAAACAAAATTTGTTCCGCAACGCTTTGAAAAGGTGTATTTCCATTGGCTTGAGAATATCCGCGATTGGTGTATTTCCCGTCAGCTTTGGTGGGGACATAGAATTCCCGCATGGTATTGTGCTGATTGCGGCGAGATTACGGTATCTAAAACCGAACCCGTGGTTTGTGCACATTGCGGCAGTAAAAAGATTGAGCAAGACCCCGATACACTCGACACCTGGTTTTCATCGGCGCTTTGGCCTTTCTCAACTCTTGGTTGGCCCGAAGAAACCGAAGACTTTAAACATTATTATCCAACCAACACCCTGGTAACCGGTTACGATATTATTCCTTTCTGGGTAATGCGTATGATGTTCTCAGGGTTAGAGCAAACGGGCGAGGTTCCTTTTGATACCGTACTTATACACGGTCTTGTAAGGGACAGCCAAGGCAGAAAAATGTCAAAATCTCTCGGCAACGGTGTGGACCCGCTTGAAGTAATCGACCAGTATGGCGCCGATGCTTTAAGATTTTCCCTTGCTACCGGTAATAGCCCCGGTAATGATATGCGATATATACCTGAGCGTGTTGAATCCAGCCGTAACTTTGCCAATAAACTTTGGAATGCTGCAAGATTTGTTCTTATGAATCTTAAATCGGATGAGGTACTGCCGCTTCCTGAAAATCCGGCACTCGAAGAAAAATGGATACTCTCAAAATATAATGGTTTAGTTCGCGAGGTTACCGAGAATCTTGATAAGTATGAACTCGGTCTTGCCGTTCAAAAGCTTTACGATTTTATTTGGGATGTTTATTGCGACTGGTATATTGAGATTTCTAAAACGCGGCTTAATAGCGAAGATGAAATACAGGCAAATAACACCCGCGCCGTGCTTACCTTTGTTATGGATGGTATGCTTAAACTCTTGCATCCGTTTATGCCGTTTATAACTGAGGAAATTTGGCAGTCAATTCCGCATAATGGCAAATCGATTATGATATCCGAGTGGCCAAAGTATTCGGATGCGCTTAATTTTGAAGCCGAAGAAAACGAGTTTGAAAAAATTATGACTGCTATAAAGGCAATTCGTAACCGTAGGGCAGAAATGAATGTTCCGCCGTCTAAAAAGGCAAATGTTACGATTGAAACTGAATCAAAGCAGGCATTTATCGATGGGCAGAATTTCATTTGCCGCCTGGCATTTGCATCGGCAGTAAATATTGTTGATAATGCAACCGATAGCGATGCGGTGTGTATTATTACACAGGATGCAAAAATTTATTTACCTATTGCAGAACTTGTTGATTTCGCGGCAGAACTTGAAAGACTCAACAAAGAACTCGAAAAAGCAAACATTGATAAAGATTTCTTTGAAAAGAAACTAAACAATCCTAACTTCGTTGCAAAAGCCCCTGAGGCATTGGTTGCAACACAGCGTGAACAGCTTAGCAAAGTCCTTGAAAAAATAAATATGATAGAAAGCAGTATTGCTGATATAAAAATGAAAAGGTAGGAAAAAGAAATGTCAATCAAAAGAATTTTTGCACTAGTATTATCACTTACTTTGATGATAAGCGCTTTTTCTGCATGTGGCGATAAGAATAATACCGGCAGCAGCGTTTCTTCGGATAGTTCATCCTCTACAATCGCATCTTCATCCGATTCTTCCGGTTCTTCGTCCGTTTCTTCCTCGGCATCTGTCTCTTCCACAACATCCTCATCATCACCATCATCATCTTCATCATCATCTTCTAAGAAGTTCGTTTTAAATGGTGCAAAGAAAATTACTAAGTTTGACAACACCAAAGATGTAATTATTTGTTGGGGCGATAGCATAACCGAAAGTATGGCTATGGTGGACCCGTTTAGATATCCTGCCCAGTTACAAGGCAATATCGGCAGTCAGTTTAAGGTTATAAATGCGGGCGTTTCGGGCGAAAACAGCAACGAGATTACCTCTCGCGCAAACCTTGTGGATATTGGGCTTACTAATTATATCATGTTCCCCAAGGGTGTAAACAGCGTAGAGCTTACCCGTGAGTTTGCATCCATTAAGGGCGGCGAAGTGCTTTACTATAAGGGCTTTGGAAGAGACCTTGCAATGACCGATCTCATCATTGGCGGTAAAAATTATAAGATGTCTTTTAAAAATGGCGAGCATTGGGATCAAGGTATTTACACCTTAACCCGTACCGATGCTTCTCAAACTCTTATACTTCCCAAAGGCACAACCGTAAAATACGATTACAGCGATAAATTTGAATCGATTTATTGTAATGTAATTCTTATGGGTGCAAATGATGGCAATGTTTCAGTTCCGGAGCTTATAGAAAGATATAGAAGACTCGGTTCCTCGTCAAAAAAGAATATCTACATAATTCCTTATTATTATCAAGAAGATAAGGATGGTTCTGTCACAAAGCAGTTCAAGGATGCTTTGGGTGACCAAGCGCTTGATTTGCGAAGCTATTTTGTAAATCATGCCCACGAAGATTATGATTTGGAAAAAACCGACCTTGATAAGATTTGCATAAGAAAAAAAGAAGTTCCTGTAACATTCTGCTATCGAAATCAAAGAGGTGACTGTCATTTAAGTTCAATCGGCTATAAAGTTATGGCTGACCAGGTGTACAAAAAGGGCGTAGAACTCGGTTATTGGAAATAATTTTTATTCTCTGCCAAAATACGATAATTTTTTAAGAACAAACCTCTATTATGATATAGGGGTTTGTTCTTTGTTTAAGGAGGTTAAAAATTGAAACAAAAGGCGAAATGGTAACGGCATATTTACTGGCGAAGAAAATAAAGATGGTATGTTAGATACGCCACACCGATTTTTTGGAGTGGCTGTCAGCACACTATATTCAAAACAAACGTAATAGACTAAATACTTGTTTGGCTGACATCAATAATATTTCGTAAAATTTTAAATATATCAAATGAATTATTTGACAAACTTTCTTGTTTGTTATAAAATAATAGAGGTTAGAAAACACGGGGTACCATTTTGGCAAAAGAATTAGCAAAGGATTACAACTCGGCAGATACTTTCACGCGCAACGGGACTTGAAAAAATAAATATGATAGAAAGCAGTATTGCTGATATAAAAATGAAAAGGTAGGTAAAAGAAATGACAATTAAAAGAATTTTTGCATTAACATTATCACTCATTTTGATGATAGGCGC
>JAZUSW010000082.1:0-2703 GCA_045606925.1 Acutalibacteraceae bacterium
GATTCGGCATCTTTTATAAGAGTGCCCCTTGGGACGCTTATAATTAGGTTTTTAGCGCTTTTACCTGTGCAACGACAAGCGCCGCCTTTTTCACCGTCTTCGGCAACATATTTGCGTTTGTATCTGAAATCGGCAAGGGTGGATAAGTTATCATCAACAGTAAATATAATACTGCCGCCCCTGCCGCCATCGCCGCCATCGGGTCCGCCTGACGCTACATACTTTTCTCTATGAAAGGTAGCCGCGCCATTACCGCCGTTACCCGCTTTAAGATGTATTTTTGCTACATCAACAAACATAAATTTTCTCCGTTCAAAAAAATATAGGGCTCGGGAACGCCCACACTTCGTAAGGCAGTATTTCCTTAAAAAGTTAAATTTTTGCGTCATAATTTGTTAAAAACACCCGATACGCGTCAGCGTTATCGGGTGTTTTTGCCTTTTCTGCCACTAAAAATTTTCTTTTTAAGGTGCTTCGCAGTTTCGTAAAAATTAAAAATTTCTTGTATTGAAGCCACAAAACGCAGAAAGGCTATCGCCTTTCGAGGCTTTTGGCAATAATACAGGGAATTTTATTCGAGAAACAAATACTTCCTTACGAAGCGTGGGCGAACCCCGAGCCCACCGATTTACTTACTGTTCAACAGCGTAAATGCTTACTTGCTTGCGGTCACGGCCAACTCTTTCAAATTTAACCTTACCGTCAATTAAAGCAAACAAAGTATCGTCAGAACCGATACCTACGTTATTGCCGGGATGAATGTGAGTTCCTCTCTGGCGAACAAGAATGTTACCAGCAAGAACAAACTGACCGTCAGCTCGCTTAACACCAAGGCGTTTAGCTTCGCTATCACGACCGTTCTTGGTCGAACCCATACCTTTTTTATGAGCAAATAACTGAATATTAATCTTTAACATGGTCTTACACCTCCGAATTTATTTTGATTGAATTGCTGTAAATTTGGCCTAACTGCTCTATATGAAGCTTAAAACCTTCAAGTACCGCTACCGTTTTATCCGATGGAGAAGATACCTTTAATATCATTTTACCATCCGCCACCTCAATTTCGGCCTTGTCGCCTACTATTTCGGTTATGGTGTTGGCTGCCATATAAGCCGCCGAGGATATTGCGGAGCAAACCAGCCGACCGTTTTCATCATCACAGCCGCTTGTACTGTGACCGATGACGGAAAAACCGTTAAGTGTCTTGCCGTCATAAAAAAACCTTACCTTAGTCATAATTAACCGATTTCGTTAATTTGTACTTTGGTATAGGGCTGTCTGTGGCCCATTTTGCGAGAGCTGCCTTTTTTGGGTTTGTAGGTGAAAACTGTAATTTTCTTACCCTTGCCGTTTTTAACAACGGTACCCTTTACAAAAGCATCCTTCACATAAGGTTTACCAACCTTTAAGGTTCTGTCCTTTACAGCAACAACCTTATCGAAGATAACCTCTTCATTCTCTGCTGCTTCGAGCTTTTCTACGAAAATAACACTATCCTTTTCTACACGATACTGCTTTCCGCCTGTCTCAATGATTGCGTACATCTTTCTGGCACCTGCCTTAATTCAAGTCTCGCTATTCGAAGGCGTGCGTTTTTAGCGCAACTTTAATAAGCCCACAATATGCGGCTCTACCATTCTACCACCAACATTTCAATTTGTCAAGAAATTTTTTCGGCTAATTTATTTCCCAAAAATACCTGCGAAAAGAGGTAGGAAAATCATCCAATATACCGTGTTCGGGGTCATAAAACTTTCCGTTTGCATAAAGTGACCAATGCCAACATTTAGGCGTTTCCAAACTGAGCAATGCATAGCGTGGCAGTTCGGATTTATCCTTAACCGCTATTCGTGTATTGCCTACCGATACACCAAGAAGCGAAAACACTTGCCTCATTTGTTTTAAATCGGTTTCACTGTATCCGCCGCAAAGTTCACACACCTTATTTATATCGGTGTCGGTAGCCATTGCAATTACGGCTTGTCCGCAGGAAAGCGGTGTTGGCTCGAAAACGTGTTTTACATTACGGGATAACGGCATACTATTCCGCCTTTATAATATCAATGCTCTCGATTACAACATCATAGACGGGTTTATCCGCAGGTCCCACCTTAACCGCGGCAATATCGTCAACGGTCTTCATACCCTCTGCCACCTGACCGAATACTGTATGACGGAAATCAAGCCAAGGTGTGCCGCCTAATTTTTTATAATCCTCTACCACATCGGGAGAAAAACCTGCTTCTTCTCCTAATTCTTCCATTTGCTCTAACATATTTGCGGGGCAAACCGATGCCTGAACAATAAAGAACTGACTGCCGTTTGTGTTCGGACCTGCATTCGCCATACAAAGAGCACCGCGGATATTATGAAGCTCACGGCAAAACTCATCCTCAAATGAATGTCCCCAGATACTCTCGCCGCCCATACCTGTGGCCGTGGGGTCACCGCCCTGAATCATAAAATCGTTGATAACTCTATGGAAAACTATTCCGTTGTAATATCCGTTTTTGGCGTGTGTGGTAAAATTCTCTACCGTTTTTGGTGCAAATTCGGGGAATAATTTGATTTTTATATCCCCCATATTTGTGTGCATAACTGCTACGGTATCACCGCTTTTAATAGGTGAAATTTGTATACTCATAAAAACACTTCCTTTTTCTTTTACTTATATTTTAGCAACAAACATAGCTTTTGGCA
>JAZUSW010000083.1:0-8986 GCA_045606925.1 Acutalibacteraceae bacterium
ATGGCTACGATCCGACTTATCTTATCAACCGTGTTAATGAGAGTGAAATCGTAAAGGAACAAAAAGAGAAAAAGGAAACCGATGTTTTTTCGGGACTTCCCTTTAAAACCGATGAGCAAAAAACCTATACGATGGAAGAAATCCGTGAATATATTTTAACCTTACCGCCCGAGCAACAGGTCGAAATAGGCGCGGGTATTTCGCAAATGACGGCTATGAATATGCCCGAAGAAAAGATGGCTGAGCTTTTGGCAAAAAGCTTGTTTAAAGCGTCTGATGCTACCTATGACGGAAATTTGACAATTATGGGTGTTTCGGATATATCTCGTCCTTCCCTTATAAATATCTATCCAAAAGATTTTGAGGCAAAGGATGCCATTGCCGATATAATTGAAGATTATAACAGTAAAGCCAATGAAGCCGATAAAATAACCTATACCGACTATATCGGAATAATGATGTCATCCATCACCACAATCATCAATGCCATCAGTTATATTTTGATAGCGTTTGTTGCCATTTCGCTGGTTGTATCATCAATTATGATAGGTATTATTACCTATATATCGGTACTTGAACGCACCAAAGAAATAGGTATTTTAAGGGCGGTTGGCGCATCTAAAAAGGATATTTCGCGCGTGTTCAATGCCGAAACGCTGATAGTGGGCTTTGTTGCAGGCGTAATTGGCATAGGCGCAACGCTTTTACTGATAATTCCGATAAATGCCATAATTCAAAACTTGGCAAACATCACAGCAAAAGCACAGTTACCGCTTGTAGCGGCAATAATACTTGTGGGAATAAGTATGTTCTTAACCTTTATTGCGGGATTGTTCCCATCCCGTGTGGCATCCAAAAAAGACCCCGTTGTAGCGCTTAGAACCGAATAATTAAAAATTAAGAGAGCCATATATGTTAAAATGGCTCTCTTTTTATGTTTTTTTATGCTTTTTTATGAGTGTTTGTATTGTGTTTTTTATAATATTATAATATAATTAAATGGAATATACTACCGTTATTGGAGGCAGTTATGGAAAATTACGGTTTTTTAAGTCAGTTTAATAAGAACTATGAAGCGCTCGGTCTTATGGATTTGGATAATCTCATAGCCGACAGTATAAAGAGCGAGGAGTCGTTGGTAATCGACTATGATAAGGCATCCCGTATGCATAAAGCTCAAAATCTTTATGCCGCAAAGGTGTTGCGTTTTCGTGTCGCTACCGATTTATCGCGTTTGCCCGAAAACTTATTGGGTTGCTATATGGTTACCGAAGGCAATCTTATAAGACTTAAAAAACCTGTTAAGGGTTGCTTTTTAGTATATTTTGATGTCTTGGATGATTACATAAACTTAACGGGAAAACGCGCCGTGGAAAATTTTTTAGGTGAATTAACCGACAATAATGCGGTTTTTAAACACGTTATAGTAAGTAATAATATTTTTCCGTCACAAATTTTGTGGTCTAACACAATAAAGCGGGGCTTCGAAGAAAAATATCGCGAACCAATCATAGATAAACTGGCGCTTTTATTTGTTGACGCCAAGGGAAGCACCCGTTTCAAATCACGCTATTTTTCTTTATTGCAAACCCTTGTATCCGAAAACTTTTTTGCACCGCTGAAAAATATGACCTATGCTAACAGGGCTGAGTTTTGCGGTGAGATGAATTGTGTGTTAAGTCCTGTATCGCAGGTGCTGCCCAATGTATCCTTGATGGCACTTACACATCAGTTTGACCGTGTTATTCTGCGCTGCCCAAAGCAACTGGCTGACAGTGATTTTATTAAGAAAAATGCGGGTATTTTAACCAATATAAATAAGCAAAAAACTGTTGCAACCATATCCTATAATGATTTTCTATCTATGTCGCTTGATGAAATAAAGCGGCTTGTTGACCGTTTTTTTGCAAACAACATCAACCGCATTTGTATTGAAAACACCGAAAAATTACAGGGTATAGAACTACAAAAATACAACTGCATAGTGGATTATATAAAGAAATTGGCAAGTGCATTGTTTATGGGTAAGCGCCTGTGTGATGTTATGTTTTTATATCCTTCACAAGCGGCAATGGCGGCATATACGCCGATTGATACATCGCGCATAACCGAATATAATGCTAAAACAGAACGCGAAATATCAGAAATGTGCAGATACAATATTCCGTTCGATGTCGGATTTGAACAGGCACTTTCGGATAAAATCGTGTGCGATGGTGCGATATTAAGCGTAGGTGAAGATACATACAGCCGCCTTGTGTTGCCGTCTTGCTCGACGGTTTCCTACAATACCGCAAACTTTATTATAGAGTTTACCGAAAAGGGCGGTCGCGTATATACTTTAGGCGAAAAACCGCACTTGATAGACGGTGTTAAGAGCGAGAGAATAGGTAAACTGCAAAGCGTTATAAGAAGCTTCAAAGATGGCGACTTAACGCCGTTGCGACCGTCCGGTATACCCGTTGTTAATGAGCCCAATATCGATATACGCGCCATAAATTTAAGGGATGCAGGGATGATGTTTTTCCTTGCCAATATTCGCCCTGCCGCAAAGTGCCCTGTGGCAACATTTTATACATATGATGATTTATTAAATTTTGATGTTGTAAATTCAAACGAACGCGCGGCACTTCTCCAAAATAAAATCGGTAAAATAACAGGAAGAAGCGTTACCGAGCTTAATTATTATGAGCAGGGTAATTCTACATTTTTCAGAATTGTAAAAAAAGCCGTTTATGAGAATTTAAGGAGTAATCACAAAATTTTACCGCTTGATGATACCTTTACGGTAAAATCCGTTAGTGATAACACCTTGATTTTAGACAGTTGCGCCTGGCGAACCGAGCGTGGCAGATGGCATAAACCCGAAAAATTTGCCGATATTTTAGCATCTATTAAAAACAAGGGTAAAGATGCGGCATTTGAGTTTAAATTTACACTTTTAGTGGCTAACGGATTTTTGACCGATAAGGTAAAACTTCTATTCCGTGGAAGCGAATATTTTACCTTTACTGTGAACGGTCAGGTTATTGATGTTAATGATTCACTTGCCGATATTACCGATGTAATAAAAAGCGGAGAAAATGAGATAGTTCTTTATACCGATAATATTTTATCGGCTTTAAAGAATGATAAAAATATTGCATCAAAACTCTTGCTCAGGGGAGATTTTGCGCTTAAAAACAGTGAAGATTATACCTACATAGACGGCAATATTGTAACTAAAAATAAATTTATGCTTATAAGCCGACCCGATACTATAAATTCTTATAGACTCAGGGAAAACGGTTATTGGTTCTTTGGCGGCACAATCGAGCTTAATCAAAAGATTGTATTGGAAAGCAAGGAAAATGTAATATATAAGATTGCTTTCAAAAATATTTCAGCCGTTTATGCTGAGATAGAGGTAAACGGTGCACCCGCAGGTATTTTGGCATTTGCACCTTACGAAATTGATGTAAGCGATTTGATTTTTGAGGGCGAAAATGATATAACGGTTAAATTCCACGCATTGAGTTCTCTTTTACCTGAGGAAAATGACGGTAATTTGATTTTCAATTTCTTTGGCGGAAGGTTGCGCGATAAAGAACACGCATTTATTGGTTTTGATAATGTTGTTAAAACCTATCGCGATGTTAACCGCACGGTTAATGTGCTGGACGGTGTAAGCTTTGGAATAGAACGCGGAGAATTTGTTGTTATTGCGGCGCCCGATTCTGCGGGGAAAACTACGTTACTTGATATTTTAGCGGGTAATACAAGGTACGATGGCGGTAGGGTAAAGGTTGATGGCGAAGATTTAGGCGAAATGAATATTATTTCGTTAAATGCGTATAAAAAGCAAAATGCGGCATTTATATATGCGGACGGTAACCTTGTAGGCAGTATGACGGTATACGAAAACATAAGCGTTACCGTACCCGAGGATAAAAGGCAAAGTATAGTACCAACGCTTGAATCTCTCGGCATTGATGCGCTTCAAAATAAATTCCCGTGGCAGTTGTCTTTAAAAGAAAAGCAATGTGTTGCTTTAGCACGAGCCCTTGTGCGCGATGTTAAGTTCATCTTGTGTGATGAGCCGTTTGGAAAACTTGATTATCAAGCGGCAAATGAACTGTTTGTTACATTAAGAAGCGTTTGCAAAAGTACAAATAAAACCATCATAATAGCAACAAATAACTTTGCGCTGACTGCGGCGGCAGACCGCGTAATAACGCTTAAAAACGGCAAAATATCGGCAAATACGGTTAACGAAAATCCCGTTTTGCCCGAAAGGATTGAATGGTAATGGCGGCGGAACTTGTCCGTTTATTCAAGAAAGTAAAAAGTAATATAGGTAGTATCCTTTTAATTGCACTTACTGTGTTTCTGGCAGTCGTTTTGGTTGCCGGTATGCTTTCTCACGCCACAAACTACAAAAAGAGCGCCGAAAAATATTTTGATGAAAATAAGATGTGGGACTTTAAAATTACATCTACACTCGGTTTTACAAGAGAAGATGTAATCGCCGTATCAAGTTGCGAAGGCGTTAAAAAGGTGACGGCGCTTTTCAGTAACGAAAGTAATGCCGCCGTTAATGCCAACGGAAATTACGGCACAAAAATATACGGTATAAATTTTGACTCGGTATCGGTAAGTGCAGACAGTGAAGTTTCGGCACCGCGACTTATTAAAGGCAGTTATCCTACTAATGCCACAGGTTGTGTAGCCGTTGTATCAAACGCCTTAAAGGATAATATAAGGATAGGCGACAGTATAACCTTAATTAACAATACCGGTGATATTGCACAGCTTGATTTTACCGTTACGGGATTGGTCTCTTCTCCGGAATATGCATCTTTTATTAAGGATACAAATGCTGTAAACGATAAGGGGACCGAGCTTGTTATTTTTGTAAGCAAGGATGCTTTTTCACCCGATTCGCCCTTTAATCAAATAAATGTGCTTTTGGAAGGCAGTGAAGAACTTAACTGTTTTTCGGATGAGTATACGGTGTTTGTCAACACTAATTGCGGCCCTATAAATGTCGTAGCGCGTGACCGCGAACAAAAGCGAAGTGCGGGTATAAATGATGATTATAACGCAAACATAGAAAAACTTCAAAAGCAGTACGATTACATAAAGAGCGAGAGCGAAAAGGCGCTCAAAGAAATAGATGAGATTATAAAGTCGGTTACCGAGAAAACAAGTACCGAGCAAAAGCGACTTGAAAATCAAAAAATAAAGTTGGAATGGCAAAAGGTAGAACTTGATGCATCAAAAAATGATGAATCTTATCTGCAAAAAAAGCAAGATTATGAGCAGGCCCTTGCCAAATATCAACGCGATAAAGAAAATAATGATATCAATATAGGTTCCCTTAAAAAACTTGAAGATGACAGAAAAAACATCGAAAAAAATTACAGCGAAAAACAAACAGCAGCTAAAAAGAAGTTAGATGAAGCCAAAACATCAAGCCCCAGTGATTATGCGCAAAAATGGACAGTGCATTTCAGAGAGGAAAACGAAGGATTTGTAAATGCCCGTGATAATGCATCAAAAATACAAAGCATTTTCTCGGTGTTGCCGTTGTTTATTTTGATGGTTGCAATAATTACCGTGATGGGTGTTTGCGCCATTAAGGTTAAGCACCATAAAGATGTGTTGGAAATCCTAAAAACAGTTGCGCAAAACGAAGCGAGTATAAAAAGAGAGTTACTGGCAGTTATCGGCTTTGGTGCGGCACTTGGCGGTGTGCTGGGCGTTTGTTTTGTGCCCCGTATACTCCCTGACGCTATAAACGATGTATTGGGACAAATGTATAATATACCCTTTAACACCGGGCAAGGAAGTACGGCATTTGCTATGTTAGTGACGGTGTTGTTGGTCGCAGTAGCAGTAGTCAGCACCCTTATTTCATTCAAGTGGGATTTAACCTATACGCGAGAAAAAGAAATTGATACCGAATATGCAGAAAAACCCTTTATCTCAAAATTACCAACCGTTTTGCGAGTTTTGGTAAGAAATATCTTAAAAGAAAAATATGTTTTTGCATCTTTGGCAGTGGTTATTGCCATATTGACGGTATGCTCGGCATTTTCTTTATCTATTGGTAATAAATTAAATGCAATAAACACAAAACAGTATAATGAAATACAAAATTATGATTTAACTGTCGAGCTTACGCCTTTAAGCGATTATAAAAATAATGAGCAAATGACACAGTATTTAAGCGGCAAAGAGTTTTTAGCCGTGACAAATGATACTGCAACAATTGAAGGCCACAGTATCACCGCCTTTATACCGGAACAAAGTGAAGATATAGGTGAGTTTATTTCAAACTGTGATGTTCTCGCGAAAGACAAGGTTGCAATAACCCACGGATTTGCAAAAAAATATGGCATCAAAAAGGGAAGCGTTATCGATGTAAAAATAGGTGGGGTAACGGTGCAATTTACCGTGTCGCAGGTTGTTAAAAACTATGTGGGCGATTATGTATTTATCCATCCCGAAGCGTATAAAGAAACAACAGGCACAAATGTATTTGCCGATGTTTTGCTTATAAAGGGTGGGGATGCATCATCCAATGTTACCCAAATAAACGATACAGGTATTGTATATACAGTTTCAGAAACAGAAAATATCGATACGCTTTACACACAAAAACTGTATAAGTGCTTAGCTACAATAAGCGGAATTTTATGTGCTGTGGCTCTTGTTTGCGTATATCGGGTGCTTATATTAAGGCGCGAAAAAGAAATTGCCGATATTAAGTTCTCATCCATTGGTATCAAGAATTTGTTAATTTACCTTGCAGTAGAAACGGCAGTGGTTTGTGTTGGCGCCATAGCGGTAGCAATTTTGGTTGCATTGCTTGTTAATTTGCCGTTGGGTCTTTTGCGCTTTGATGGCATTTACAGTGTATCGTATATAGGGGTTATGCCTATACTTAAATCGGCATTAATTTCGTTTATGGCGGCTTTTCTGGCTAATACCGTAAACATCACTTTGAAATACATAAAAAAATAAAACGCCGAAATATCGGCGGGTTTGAAAAGATTTGATTTACTTGTTGTTCTCAATGTATCTAACAAGGTCACCAATGGTTTTGATGTTCTCAATTTCTTCATCAGGAATTTCAACTTCAAACTCATCTTCAATGGCCATAAGTAATTCAACAACATCTAAACTGTCGGCGCCAAGGTCGTTGGCAATATCAGATTCCATCGACATAGCATCTATATCGGAATCGAGTTGGTCGGCAAGTATTTCTTTAATTCTTTCAAAAATCATAAATAAATCCTCCTGAAATATGGGAAAGCCATATTATAAGTTAAGGGAAAAATTAAGTCCCTAATAAGATAATATGTGTAAATATGTGTTTTGTCAACATTTTTTATATTTTTGGGCGAGTAAATTTTTTTGCTATATCATTTTAAATGCAAATTTACGGTCAAATTATGCATAGCGATAGTACTGCCCTTTAAATAAGTGTTGCAAAAAGCTGCAAGTTAATTTATAATAATCGTTGGTGATAAAAATGGCAAAGGAAAAATTAGTAAAAGAAATCACATCTATGGATGTGGATTTTGCAAAATGGTACACGGATGTAGTAGTCAAAGCAGAGCTTATAGATTACTCATCGGTTAAGGGTTGTATGATTATACGCCCATACGGTTGGGCAATTTGGGAAAATATCCAAAGAATAATGGACGGTATGTTTAAAGAAACGGGACACGAAAATGTTTCGATGCCTATGTTTATACCCGAAAGTTTGTTGCAAAAGGAAAAAGACCACGTTGAAGGATTTGCACCCGAGGTTGCTTGGGTAACGCACGGCCGCAATGATAAGCTGGAAGAGAGAATGTGCGTAAGACCTACATCCGAAACACTTTTTTGCGACCATTATAAAAATATAATTCACTCTTGGCGTGATTTGCCGAAACTGTATAACCAGTGGTGCAGTGTTGTGCGTTGGGAAAAGACAACCCGTCCTTTCCTTCGTTCACGCGAGTTCCATTGGCAAGAGGGACATACTATTCACGCTACTGCCGAAGAAGCACAAAACGAAACAATAAAAATGTTAAATGTATATGCGGATTTTGCCGAAAATTCTCTTGCAATCCCCGTTATTAAGGGAGTTAAAACCGAAAAAGAGCGTTTTGCGGGTGCTGTTAATACCTATACTATTGAAGCTATGATGCACGATGGCAAGGCGTTGCAGTCCGGCACATCACACTTCTTTGGTGATGGTTTTGCAAAGGCGTTCGGCATACAGTTTACCGACAAAGAAAATAAGCTTTCCACGCCTTTCCAGACTTCCTGGGGTGTTTCAACCCGACTTATCGGCGCTATTATTATGACACACGGTGACGATAACGGTCTTGTATTGCCACCCGCGATTGCACCTATACAGGTTATCGTTGTGCCGATTGCATCACATAAAGAGGGTGTTACCGAAAAGGCAACTGCAGTGTACGAAAATCTTAAAAAGATTTGTCGCGCAAAAATTGATTTGAGTGAGCAGTCACCGGGTTGGAAATTTGCCGAGTATGAAATGAAGGGCGTACCGCTTCGTCTTGAACTTGGTCCGCGTGATATTGAGAATAACTGCTGTGTAATAGCGCGTCGTGATAACGGCGAGAAAATTACGGTTTCTCTTGATGAACTTGAAACAAAAATCCCCGAGCTTTTGGCAGCAGTGCATAAAGGTCTTTATGAAAAGGCGCTTGAACGCCGCAACACAATGACCTATACAGCACATAATATGGAAGAAATGTGCGATATAGCCGATAATAAACCCGGTTTTATCCGCGCTATGTGGTGTGGGGACCGCGCTTGTGAAGATGCTTTAAAGGAAAAAGCGGGTGTTTCCTCGCGTTGTATACCCTTTGAGCAAGAAAGCATAGGAGATACCTGTGTATGTTGCGGTAAAAAAGCCGATAAAATGCTCTTCTGGGGCAAGGCATATTAATAAAGAAATAAAGCCGATAGATCCGTTTTGAAT
>JAZUSW010000084.1:0-9263 GCA_045606925.1 Acutalibacteraceae bacterium
TGGTGCCGTTATAAATAAATTTTCGGGGAGTGCAATTCTCTTTACGGCATCTGCATAAACGAAACTTCTGGCTTCATCGCAAAGCACTGACACCGTAACCATTCCCCAACACTCTGCCAAACCGCTTTGCCATTTTCGGTAATTCCACACACCGTATGTGCCTTGTTCGACTACTGTATCCACAATCTCTTCGCGCTTTACATAAGGACCTAAATCCATTTGGCGCGTGGTTATAAACTCCCACTTATCGTTTGCCCATATATACTCATCAAACAAATCATTGCCTTCGGCATCTTTTTTAGGCACAAGATATAACCTGTTTGGTATACCGTTTTCTTCTAAGCTTTCTACTATTTTTATAAAATCAAATGTAGCAATTTCTCTATCGGTATATTCCTTTAGTTCCTGCTTTGTGTTGTCTATTGCCTCAAATACAGCACGGTTTTTAACAGCATTTTCACTAACCGAAGACATTTGTTCATCAACAACCAATTCCACGCGCACTTGTGTTGCCGCATTGCCGCCTAAAAACACAATCTCAGTGCCGCCTTCAAGTGACATTTTTAGTTCTTGTGTTTTAAGCATCGATTCCTCGGCACTGTCTGCCGCAGCAGAAGCGAAAGCCGCACTATTTTCAGCGCTCTTGGAAAAGCTTTCTGCCAAGATGCAAAGCTCGTTGGTTTTGCTTTCAATCGCCGATAAGTTTTCGGCAATTTCAAGTCCGCCGTCTTCTTCCCTTTGCACATTATCAAAATATATTTTAACGGGTGTTGACGATAAAACGCCCAACACTTCGTTTTGGCTGTTTAATGCAGTTACCACAAAAACGGCGGTTATTTGCTCACCCGCCGCAGTCATATCTACCGGAATTTTTCGGCTGACAGTATTGTCTTTTTCTTCTAAATTTTCGGATGGATTATATCCCGAAACCGCACCGTTAAAATCTATCCTGTAAGCAAGATACCGAGCGTCAAATTGTTCTAATATTTTATATTTAAAACCCTCGTCTAAGATAAACTTTACCAGCGTGGCATTATCCTCATATCTGACACCACCGTACTGTACCGTATCGGGAGATACGGATGTGCCGTTAAAGTTATAGGTAATTGTCCTAAAAGACATTTTTATCCTCCTTTTTTATTTTGCCCACAAAAATAAGGCGTTACTGAAATCAGTAACGCCCTATAATTTTATCCTATCTTGAAAATGAAGGTTTGTCAAGTTATTTTCGGTAATACGAAAAATAAACGGTATAACTTTCATTTTCGCCTGTTATTTTGCTTTCCCCTTCAACCGTTATACCATCTCCGCTTAAAAGGGTGTAGTACTTTGCATCATTAACTCCTACGCAAAATATATCATTTTCGCCGTCAATTATGCGTATTTCCTCCCCTAGTAAAACTATTCGCCCCGTTTTACTTATTACATCGTGATTTACTGTACCGTCATCATTTTGTCGCCGCTTGGTTATATACTTTACGGTGCGGCCATCGAAGATTTTCAGCAAATCGCCGTTTTTATTTTTTCTTTTAAATATATTCAGCATTTGTACATTTCCTTTATTTGATTTACCGTTTTTATAACACCCTCTTTAAGTGTTACGGGAGATACAACTTCTATATCGGCGCCGTACTGTAAAATCCAACTGATAAGCCCGTGGCTTACAACCGCCTTAACGCTAAAAGTAAAGGTTTGCTCGGTCACCTTATATATAAAAATTTCATCCGAAAATCTATCTATGATTTGCTCTAATATTTTTTTAGAGCATTTAAGTTCTATCTCTTCGGTTTGGCCTGTATACATATTGAATGTTTTTGAAGTATAATCGGCAACATCAAAAAATTCGTCATACTCGCTTACCTCACTGAAATGTCGTGCGGCATTATCGGTAATTTCCACCTTTTTTATTCTATCAAGGCGTAAATGCATAAGATTATCATATTTTTGATTGTTGCCGACAAGATAATATTTGTCGTTTTCCCAAATAAGTGCATAGGGGCTTACCGTTAGAGTTTTTTCGTTGGTGACTATCTTTTTGCCCTCTTCCTACGCGCGTTGGCAGTATATGAGTTTTACCTGCTTTTTGTGTTCTATCGCATCGCTTAACTTATCGATATTATAATATATGGATTCATTCTTACACTTGTTTTTGCCGTTTATGTATATGCCTTTTTCTCGTTTTCTGGCCTGATTTTCGCTTAACATAGCATCAAGTTTTGCTATTAATTCCCTGGTTTTTTTAGGGGTTATAAATTCGGCAGAACGAACTGCATCGGTAAGCAAATACACCTCAGGCAATTCAAATTTACGCGAAGCCAAAAAGTACCCAAAACGCGGCGTACGGGTCTTAATAATATCGTAGCCAAAATCTATAAGCGTATCAATATCGTTATAAATTGCTTTGCGTTCAGCCGATACGCCAAGAGCTTCCAACCTATTACAAAGTTCTGTTGCATTTATAGGATTTTCTTCATCGCTGAATTTTTCCAATATATCAATTATATAAAGAAGTTTCATTTTTTGATTTGTTCTTGCTGCCATACATCCAAAACCTCCAAAAATTTATCGTATCCGTAAAGGGCATTTATAAGGTCTATAAATGCATTTGCCGACATCTCGGGGAAACCAAGATATTTTAAAATGTTTTTTCGTTTTGATGCACTGTCCAATCCACCCGAGAGCCCAAATTCAAACAGGTCACCCTTTGTAATTTTTCTTTTCTTTTTCTCGGTAGGTTGACCTGTAACACCAAACTCTTCCAAAGCTTTTAAAATAACGGCATCCTCTATACCCTCAACGCCCAAAAAGCCCTCACTCGATATGTGCGATTTGCGTTTTTCTTTACCTTTTATTTGCGGTAAATATACATTTTTAATATTCTCTGATGGGATAAAACTTTGTAAATGGTTTCTTATAAGCCGCCCCGCCGAATCAGAATCGGTTATAACAACTATTCCGTTTTTTTCGGCCAACAGTTTTATAAGCTGTCTTTTTTCCTCATCTTTAAAAAGCGCAAAACCGTTTGTGGTAATAATTAAAGCATCTATGATATTTTCAAGCCGTATTTTATCGTACTTGCCTTCAACAATTACAGCACTATTTAAGTGTATCAATATCCTCACCTTTTTGCAAAATATAGATAAGCCGTACAACCAGTTCTTCCAATGCAGTTCTTTGCTCGGCGCCAAATCTTTTTAGCGCGGCATCGGCTTGTGTTACCGCATCAAAGCACAAATCAAACTGCCTGTTATCCAACCTTTTTATGTTTGAAGGTAATCTCGTTAATACAAACTCCCTGTTACCATATCCGAAATCTTTGGCAACGGTGGGTATATTTATACCTGCATTTTGTCCCAAATAAACTCGGTAAGCATCTTTAAGCACCGAAAATATACTGTGTAAAATAATTGTCGGCTCGGTACGCATAAATATAAGCTCATCAATAAGCTTCATAGCGCCCGTTACATTTAGTGCAAAAATCTCCTTGGACAGCGAATAAACCGATGCATCCAAAGATTTTACACAAACGGCGTCTACCGTTTGTCTGGTAATTTTATCGCCGTTTACATATGCACAAAGTTTTTCGAGTTCACTTATAAGCACATTTATATCTTCCGAACAGGTTTCTATGAGATACTGTGCCGCACCGATTTCAAAACTTGTACCGCGCTTAATTGCGCCCTTTTCAAGCATCCGTTTAAGCTCGGCTACTGTTCGGTGGTCAATTTGTGCCGCCATACCGCCGCTTTTTTCTACTGCGGCCACCAGTTTCTTTGCTTTATTGCTTTTTTTGGTATCAAACTCAAAATTATTGCACCACAAAACAAAAACACAGGTGTCTGGAACGGTTGATAAAACCTCTACCAGTTTTTCAAAATCATTTTTTGACGCGTGTTCAAAATCATAATCGGCAAGAACCACACATTTTTTATCGCTCATCATAGGAAACTGCTGAGATGCATCGAAAACCTCTTGCATATCGGCCGTATCGGTAAAAAACGAATAGTTGAACACATCGTCTCTATCAACCACTGCATCGATAATCTTATCAACATACTGCCGTTTAAGATATGCATCGTTGCCAAAAATGAAATACGCGTTAAGTATATTCCCGCCTGATAAACTGTTTTTTAACATATTTTCAAAGCAAACTGCCAAAATAATACCCCTTTACATCAATGAACAAATAAGTTCAGTATATTCCGCAGGATTATCTATCGGTAAATCGGCTATAAGTAGCGCCTGATTATAAAGTATTTTGCCAAGGCGCAGTGCCTTATCGGTATCCTCGGCAAAGGCCTTTTTTAATGCCTCAAAAGCCGGGTGTGTGCTATTAAGCTCCAACACCTTTTCGGCCTTGGGTTTAGGTCCGTCACCCGGAATAGCGGCAAAATATTTTTCCATCTCAATCGTTACGCCACCCGTAGCCGAAAGGCACACAGCGTGGCTTTTAAGCTTCTTTGAAACTACAACATCGCTGATGCCTTCTATACCGTTTTTCAAAAACTCGAGCAGTTCTTTGTTTTGGGTTGCTGCAGATTCGGTAGCATCACCATCGTTCTCATCAAATAAATCCGATTTTTCGGAATTTATCGAACAAAATTCGGTATCACCGACCTTTGCAATTATATTTACAACAAACTCATCAACTTCATCGGTAAGACAAAGCATATCATAGCCCTTATTCTTTACAAGCTCGGTTTGAGGCATAGATATAATTTTTGCCGCCGACTCGCCACAAGCATAATAAATATATTTTTGCCCGTCACTCATTTTCTCGGTATACTCTTTTAAGGAAATCATTTTTTCTTCCTTCATTGAGTAGAACATCAACAAATCCGAAAGCAAATCCTTGTGTGCACCAAAATCAGCAGTAATACCGTATTTTAGTTGGAAAGCAAAAGCCGAATAAAACTTCTCGTATGTTTCACGCTCTTTATCCATCAATTTTTTAAGCTCTGCCTTAATCTTTTTCTCAATATTAGCAGCGATTTGCCTTAACTGATGGTCTTGTTGCAACATCTCACGCGAAATGTTAAGTGATAAATCATCACTATCCACAACGCCCTTTACAAAGCGGAAATGGTCGGGCAATAAATCTTCACAAGCATCCGTTATAAGTACGCCGTTTGAATAAAGCTTCAAACCCTTCTTATAGTCCTTTGTAAAGTAATTATAAGGTGCTAAGGAGGGTACAAAAAGCAATGCCTTGTAAGACACGACACCCTCTGCGCTTATTTGTATGGTAGCGGCCGGATCGTTAGTATCAAAGAAATTATCCTTGTAAAACTTATCCGAATCGGCTCGTTTTACCTTACCCTTTACCCTTTTCCAAATAGGTGTCATACTATTGAGCGTTTCGTTTTCCATAATTATCGGATACGGAACATAATCGGAGTAATTTTTGATAAGTGCTTCTATGCGGTATTTTTGAAGATATTCAGAATACTTTTCGTTCTCGGTATCATCCTTTAAATGCATAGCAACAACGGTACCTATCGAATCCTTTTCCGCCTCGGTCACGGTATAACCGTCAGCACCGGTACTTGTCCACTTAAAAGCAACGGAACTATCATATTTTTTAGACACTACGCTCACACTATCGGCAACCATAAATGCCGAATAAAAACCGACACCGAATTGGCCGATAATATTGGCGGCGGTTTTTTCGTCATCGGGAATACCGTCCTTAAACGCCAACGAACCGCTTTTGCAAATGGTACCAAGGTTGGTTTCAAGTTCTTCTTTCGACATACCGATACCGTTATCGCTAACCGTTATTATGCGGTTTTCTTTATCAACCGACACCTTGATTTCAAGTGCGCCGTTAATGGCTGCACGAGCCGTTTCATTGGTTAAGGAAATATAATGCAATTTGTCAAGCGCATCACTCGCATTTGAGATGATTCCGCGCAAGAAAATCCCCTTATTTGTATAAATAGAGTTAATCATTAAATCGAGCAAACGCTTCGATTCGGCTTTAAACTGTTTCTTTGACATAGAGAACACCCTTCTATAATATTTTATAACTTTATTATATCACTTTAAGGATTTTTTTCAAGCAAAAAAAGAAACGGTTGTACCAAGTTTGGTACAACCGTTTTACATTTGTATTTCTCGGCAACAAAGCAGTTCTATATCCCTCTTATTGTGGGAAACCATAACAACCGTTTTATTGGCGGTATAATCGTTTATAAGCGCCGCCGTAAGCTTTACATTTTCCTCGTCTATGCCGTTAAACAGTTCATCAAAAATGAAAATATCACCGCTGTGAGCCAACGCTCTTGCAATGCTGACACGCCGTGCCATACCGCCGCTTAAACTGGATGGATATTTATTTGCATAATCTTCTAAACCCATTTTTTTTAGAATTTCCAGTCCCAGTTTTCCGTCACCGAAAAGCGATATATTTTCCAAAACTGTCTTAAACGGCAACAAGCGATCCTCTTGAAAAACTGCGGTTATTTTTTTGTCTTTTTCAATCTCTATAATGCCGCTTTTCTCCTTTTCAAGACCCATAATAAGCCGTAAGACCGTTGTCTTGCCAACACCCGATTCGCCGCAAATCGCAACCCTGTCGCCTTCGTTTATCTGCAAATTGAAGTCGCTTAAAACACTTTTTTTGCCATAGGAGAAATAAACATTTTTAAAACTAATCATATTTTTTCTCCTTCCACAAAATTTTTATAACATTTTCAAGTATCAAGCTTAAAATAACAATCGTAAGCGTTACTGCAAAAACCCGTGGATAATCAATAGTAGTTTTAGCACCCGCCAGTAAAGCGCCGATACTGCCCTTTGGGTTGCATATAACCTCGGCGGCGACACCCGACTTCCAGGCGAAGCCGAGTCCTGTAATTGCGGCTATTCTGAATTGCGGAATAACTGTTGGGATTTTTATATTTTTTATAATTCCCCACCTGTTCATACCCATAACACGCGCCATCTCAACAAGCCGATTATCAACCGATAAAAGCCCTGCTTCGATATGCGTAAACACAATGGGAAACACCATTAAAAAAGATATAAACGATGGCAGTATTGCGTTGGGCACCCAAAGCCATGCGAGTATAATAAATGCGGCAACGGGTACCGAGCGAATAAGGTGAATCAGCGGTGCAAACAATGTGTTAAAAAATCCGCTGTTACCCGAAAGCATCCCAAGAACTCCACCTATCACTATTGCCAATAAAAAACCCAATAAAATATGCCATAGTGAAGTGGCGACCGATACCCAAAACTGAATCTCGCCCGCCGCCAACCAAAACGCTTTTAGCGTATCGGTTGGAAGCGGTATTTTAAGCAATAAATCTTTGTTCGCAATAAATGCACCAACGCCCCACACGGCAATCCAAAAAATTACCGCCAATATTCTTTTAAAGATTTTTTTAACTTTATCCTTCATAATAGAAATCATCCGCAGGTAACTTGCCGCCTACCGCTTTTTTATCAGCGGCAAAAAGTACTGCAAGATAACCTGAAAGTTTTGTTTTCATTTCAGTACCCGTTACAAAGCAAACGTTTGAAGCGGGAATCGCCTTCTTAGCAAGGGCGGACTTTGCCACAATACCGAATTTTTCGCAAAGTGTGGCTGTTCCGTCTACATCCTCGTTTGCCTTTTTGATAGATGCCTCATATTCCTCCAAAAACAGCTTAACTGTATCGGGGTTTTCCTTTAAAAATTCGTTTCTGACAATTACACAGCCCATCATAAGCGCAGAACCATCGCCTACCTTTTCCCACTCGTCAGTTAAATCGATAGTAAGCTTTGAGCCCTCGTATTTGTTAAGGATAGAGGTTGCAACCGGTTGCGGTGCTATTATAACTGCATCCGGCTCGGTTGCCCATACCGTTACAAGCTCGGTGCCCTCTGCCTTAAACTGCAAGTCAAGGTCGGTATCAGGGTTTACACCGTTTTTTGTGAGCAAATAATCTATTACATACTCGGGATTTGCGCCCTGACCGGTTGTGTACACCTTTTTGCCCTTTAAATCGGCCAATGATGTAATTTCGGTACCGTTTGTAAGTACATTTAAAACTCCCAATGTGTTAACAGCAAGTACCGTTACTCCGCCGTTTGTTTTGTTATAAATACTGGCTGCCATATTTGTAGCTACCGCCGCAATGTCAGCTTCCTTGTTAGATATTTTTGCTACAATCTCGGTAGGCGCCGCAACAACGGTAAACTCATAATCACCCTTTGCAGTACCTGCCTCATCGGCCTGCATAAGATTAACTGCGCCTATACCGGTAGGACCCGAAATCATAAATACATTTGCCTTGACAGTTTGTGGTGCAGGTGTTTTCTCACCGCAAGAGGCAAAAGCAAACACCAATACAAACACTAATAATAAACTAACTAATTTTTTCATTTTTCACACACCCTTATAGTATTGTTTTTTCTTTCTATCAGTCCCGAGTTTGTAAGTTCTTCAAGGCACCTGTAAAGACTTGTACGGCCTATACCCGTTTGCCTTGTAACCTCGGTCATACTCGTTACCGAAACTATACCGTCCTCATTTGCCGACTGAATAAGATAAGCATACAGCTTTTGAGCCACACTTTTTGAGGAAAACTGTGCAATTTTTTGATTTAAAAATCGCACCTTATCGGTTAAAAACCTGATATAATTAACCGATGTTTGCGGATATCGACCAAAAAGTTTTAAAAGTTCGCTTTCCGGTATTAACTGCACCGTACAGTCGGTAGTTGCCACAATTTCGCTGACATAATTTTCACCCGTGCCGAAAACCGCAGCAGCACCGAAAATATCCCCTTGCGAAAATTTGCGTTTTGTAACCGAACCCGACTGCGCCGAACAACCGCCCTTTAACACAACACCGATCGCTTTTTCATAGTGTGAAGTATTATATATTACTTGCCCTTTTGAAAAATGCAAGGATGTTGGCAAAAGTTTAAGTATCTCAAATTTTGTTGATTGCTTAAGACCTGAGAACAAAAACATTTCGGTTAAATCGTACATCTTTTCCTCCAAAAAAGTGTTCCAAATGGAACAGTTTTTATAATTATAACATTTATTTTCCATTTTGTCAATAAAAAACCACCCGTAA
This sequence comes from Acutalibacteraceae bacterium, assembly GCA_045606925.1. Lineage (GTDB taxonomy): Bacteria > Bacillota > Clostridia > Oscillospirales > Acutalibacteraceae > SIG565. The sequence continues at coordinate 9,072 of JAZUSW010000084.1, forward strand.
ACGGGTTGGCACTATGCAAGCCTTCTCCAGCGGAGAAGGTGGCAAAACCTAAGGTTTTGACGGATGAGGAGAGCCCCTTTTCATCACTACAGTAAGCTATAATTAATCTGTATCCTCCTCATCCACCAACCTCACGGTTGGTCCCCCTTCCCCGCTGGGGAAGGCTTTTTTTAAATTATCGGTTTTTGCCTT
>JAZUSW010000085.1:0-5749 GCA_045606925.1 Acutalibacteraceae bacterium
CCCGATGCAATACATATTATGAAAAAGAGTGAATACTCGGGCAAATACGGTGATTACAGTTCTTACAGTGAAGAAATTGACCAACTCTCAGCAGTAGAGGAGGTTAAAAATTGAAAAGAAAATCATTAGGTAGCCGCCTTGTTGCCGCACCGTATATGGTTTGGGCTGCAATATTCATTATTGTTCCGTTAATAATAATGATTTATTACAGTTTTACAGATGCTAACGGTGTTTTTTCGTTGGCGAATTTAGCGCAACTCGGTAAATATAAAAAGGCATTTTTGCTTTCAATTTTATACGCGATAATTGCAACTTTTGTTACATTTATCCTTGCCTATCCCCTTGCATATTTTATGACTAAACTTAAAGTAAGTTCGCAAAAAATGATTTTGATGATTGTAATTTTTCCAATGTGGATGAATTTCCTTATAAGAACTTACTCTTGGATAAGTATTTTGGCAAACACAGGGCTTATAAATAAATTTTTGGGTTATTTTGGTATTGGACCGCTTAAATTAATCAATACGCCCGGTGCTATAATTTTGGGTATGGTTTATGACTTTTTACCCTATATGGTTTTGCCGATTTATACAGTTATGACCAAAATCGACCGTTCTCTTTTAGAGGCGGCGGAAGATTTGGGCTCGGGGGCATTTACTAAACTTAAAAAGGTTATCTTCCCTTTGAGTCTTCCCGGTGTTGTTTCGGGTGTAACAATGGTATTTGTTCCATCCGTTAGTACATTCTACATTTCTCAAAAACTCGGCGGTAACAAAACCATGCTGATTGGTGATGCAATTGAATACCTGTTTAATTTAGGACCCGACCATTACAACGTTGCATCCACACTTTCGCTTGTGCTTATGGCATTGATTCTCATATGTATGGCTGTGATGAGCCGCTTTTCAGATGACAGCGAGGAGGGTGTAATACTATGAAACTTCTCTCCCGTCTTTATATTGCACTCATTTTGGTGTTTTTATATGCACCAATTCTCGTTATGGTTATCTTCTCCTTCAACTCGGCCGAAAGTGTTTGGGTGTTTGAGAGTTTCTCACTTGACTGGTATAAGGAACTAATCTACAACGGCGCAATGCTCAACGCCTTAAAGCACACCGTTATTATCGCTGTTTTATCGGCTGCAATTTCAACGGTTGTTGGTACTGCCGCAGCAGTTGGCATTACTTCTATAAGGAATAAAATTGCTAAAAGTGCGATTATGTCGGTAACGAATATTCCTATGATGAATGCCGATATTGTTACCGGTATATCGCTTATGCTTTTATTCGTTTTTATCGGCCGAATTATCGGTTTAAACGAATCGTTAGGTTTCTTTACCGTTCTAATTGCCCATATAACCTTTAATCTACCCTATGTTATTTTATCGGTTATTCCTAAACTTAAACAAACCGATTCGCATTTATCCGAAGCAGCCCTCGACCTTGGTTGTACACCTTTTAAAGCATTTTTTAAGGTTGTTTTGCCATCAATCGCTTCAGGTGTTTTTAGCGGTTTTATTATGGCCTTTACCTTGTCGTTGGATGACTTTGTTATCAGCTACTTTACCTGCGGTCATTACCAAACATTGCCCATCGTGATTTATAATATGACCAAAAAGACCGTAACGCCCGATGCCTATGCCCTTTCAACAATAATCTTTGTTGTTATTTTTGCCTTGTTGGTTCTTTATAATACCATACAAAACAAGGCCGACAAGAAAGGGGCTGTTCGTTTATGAAAAAGACAATTTCATTACTTCTTATTGCCCTTATTGTTGTTTTATCGCTAACGCTTTCCGGCTGCGGATACGAGTATGCCGAGCTTGAATTAATCGGTACCTACACGCGCGAGCTTGAAGGAACTGTGCTTAACGTTTACAACTGGGGTGAATATATTTCTGACGGTACTGATGACTCGGTTGATGTTGTAAAGGAATTTGAAAGACTTACCGGTATTACCGTTAATTATTCAACCTTTGACAGCAATGAAACTATGTATTCACAGCTTAAAAACGGTGGTGTCGCGTACGATGTCATCGCTCCATCGGATTATATGATAGAACGCCTAATCAACGAGAATATGTTGGCAAAAATCGATACATCGGCACTTTCCAACTATCATTTCATTGATGATAAATATAAGTCCCTTTATTTTGATCCAAATAACGAATATACCGTAGCTTACAATGTTGGCTTGGTCGGTTTAATATACAACACAAAAACCGTTACCGAAGAACCGGACAGTTGGCAAATTCTTTGGGACCAAAAATACAAAGACCAAATTTTAATGTTTAATAATCCGCGTGATGCATTTGCAATCGCCCAGTTTATGTTGGGTCAGGACCTGAATAACACCGACAAAACACAATGGGATACTGCTTCTAAATTGCTTATAAATCAAAAGCAATACTTACAGTCCTATGTTATGGATGAGGTCTACGGCAAAATGGAAACCGGTGAAGCGGCAATCGCACCGTATTATGCAGGAGATTTCCTGACAATGTACGAAAACAATCCCGATTTGGCGTTTGTTTACCCAAAAGAAGGCACGAACATTTTTGTTGATGCATTATGCATCCCCAAAAATACTAAAAATTATGACGCGGCTATTATGTTTATAAACTTTATGTTAGAGCCGGATATTGCCTTACAAAATGCCGAATACATCGGTTACGCATCCCCAAACACCGCAGTCGTTGAAAACCCTGACTACTATTATTATCAGAACGAAATTTTGTATCCAAATGACGCCGACTTGCCCCCTACTCAATATTTCCACGATATTGATGCATCGGTACGTAATTATTATGAAAACCTTTGGATAGATGTAAAACTGTATTAAAAAAAGAGCTTGAAACCGATTAGTTTCAAGCTCTTTTAATTTGCTAACGGGTGATACTTTTTATATGCTGCTGCATACTTGTTTTTCATTAACTGTGCATAAATTTGTGTTGAAGAAATATCAGAATGACCAAGCATTTCCTGAATGTCGGTAAGCGGTGCGCCGTTTTCGAGCAAATGCGCCGCAAAAGAATGTCGCAATGTGTGCGGTGTTATATCCTTATTAATTTTAGCGGCTGCGGCATACTGCTTAATTATTTTCCAAAAGCCCTGTCTGGTTAAGGGTTGTCCGTTCATATTGGTGAATAAACGCTCCTCGTTTTCATCAATAACCATAACAGTTCTGACCTGTGTCACATAGTTTTTAATTGCTTTAATAGCTTGGGGATAAATTGGTATAATTCTATCCGACTTTTTATCGCTTTGCAAATGCAATATGCCAACCTGTAAATTTATATCGGTAATTTTAAGCTCAATTAACTCGGTAACCTTAATTCCTGTCGCATATAGAAGCTCTAACATTGCTTTATCGCGGCAACTTTTATAATCTTTACCATCTGGTTGGTTAAGTAATTGCAAAACCTCTTTGTTTGTTAAAATTTGCGGTAATTTTTTTACTGTTTTATGTTTTTCAAGATTAGTCATTGGCGTTTCGGTTATGTATTTTTCGCGCAACAGGTAGTTGAAATAGCACCTGAGGGACGCCAATGTGCGCATAATACTTGATTCGCTTTGACCGTTAAAAGACATATACTGCTCATATTTTTTTATAACATCGCTTTTAACCGATTCAACCGTTTTAATCTTGTTTAAATCGCAATATGTGAAAAATTTATTCAAATCACGCATATAGGATTCTACAGTATTTTTAGAAGATTTTTTCTCGTTTAAAAGATACAAATTAAAATCTTCAGCGTAATTTTTCATATTTTTCACATCCTTTACTAAAAATTAAAAAAGTTTAAAAACGCCATATTTAAAAGCGAATCCGCAAATGCAGAGCCGATAAAAATTAATAATAATATCAAAAAGCGCTTGCAATATCCTTTAAAACCGTTATATACGCTTTGACTGTTGTAATTAGGCAGTGTAAGCCGTAATAGTTGTAGAGAAAAACCAAAAGCTTCTTTACTTAATAAAACATATCCTAACACTGTAATTAAGGTTGCAGGGATAAGTATTAATGAGTTAAAAGCAATACCCTGCAATAGATATTCCTTATATAGATACGCAGTACAAATCCCATATTCAAAGCCGCAATAACAAACACAAATCGGGATTAATACTACACCTACAACCGATGTGCCACATAAAAACATAACCAAACACAACGGTATAACCGACAAAAAAGCATTGGAAAAGACCTTAAAAAAAGGTAAGCTATGCCGTACCGATAAATAACTGTCAAAATCCGACTTAGCTATTGCTTGTACTCCACCGCTGCTTTTCAGACAAAACACACCCAAAATAATGCCTAAAATATAGCATAATAATATTGAAATTATAAACTTGTTTTTTACAAGCACATCGAAAAATTTTGTTCGGTTTAAATTTAAAATTGCAGAATTTCTCATATCTTTTTCCTCCGTCCTTAGTAAATATATGTTAGGACCGGACAAGATATGACCAAATTACTATATTTTGAATATTATAAAACCAGGCAATACAATATATAGCGCAATAAATATTATGTAACCTTAGACATACATTAAAAAATCACACATAAAGTGTGACTTTTTTTCACAAATCCCCCATTTAAAAGGATGTAATATAGTTATACACGATAAAACGAGTTATGTCAACCTTAATTTTTGAAGCAAATATATATTATGTAAACTTATTATGTAAACCACACAACATATGGTTATTTCCGCGTTATGTAAACCCATTACTTGGGCTTTTATCGCATAAAAAATTTTATTAATTTGATTTTAAATAATTATTATGATATAATATAAATATGTTAATTTTTTTGAGGTGGTTTTGTGAATAATAAAAAAACAGTTATTGTTACGGGTGGCTCGAAAGGAATTGGAGCTGATATCGCAATACATTTTGCCGAAAAAGGTTATAATGTTGTTATTAATTACAATTCTTCCGTGCAGTCTGCCCTACTCTTACAGCGTTCCTTAGCTCAAAACGGTTATTCGGTAATTGCTCACAAAGCAAATGTTACTAACAAACTCGAAGTTGAGCTTATGATAAAAGAAACTGTTTATCAATTTGGTTCGGTTGATGTATTTGTAAATAACGCGGGAATAGCATATGAAGGATTGCTTACAGAAACAGAGGAATACGATATAGACAATTTAATCAATGTAAACTTAAAGGGCGTAATTAATTGTTGCAAAGCAGTTCTCCCCTATATGATAAAAAATAAATCGGGCAAAATTATCAATATTTCATCAATCTGGGGAATCAGCGGCGCTTCTTGTGAATCGGTTTACTCGGCAAGTAAAGCAGGCGTAATAGGTCTCACAAAATCCTTGGCAAAGGAATACGGACCAAGTGGTATTACAGTTAACTGTATTGCCCCCGGTATGATTGACACTCAAATGAATGCCAATTTAACGGTTGATGAAGTTAATGAGTTTACAAGCAAATTACCGATTTCTCGTATCGGCACTACATCCGAGATTGCCGATGCCGTGCTTTTCCTGGCATCCGATTCAGCTAACTACATAACTGGGCAAACTCTTGCCGTTGACGGTGGACTCACAATTTAAATTACAAACAAAAAACGGGCTGAATTTCAGCCCGTTTTTTTAATTTATCTATCTATTTCTGCAACAGTTACACCGTTTTCACCTTCACCAAAAAAACCGATACGGAATGTTTTGATAGACTTATGATGCCTTAAGTGCGCCTGAACGGCCTTCCTTAACACACCCGAACCCTTTCCGTGAATA
>JAZUSW010000086.1:0-9127 GCA_045606925.1 Acutalibacteraceae bacterium
TGAACTTCAACCGAGCCATCAGTATATTTTGTTACAACAATTTTTGTACCGTGTCCTTCCCTTGCCTCGTCAATCGCATTAGAAACAATCTCAAATACCGAGTGCTTACAACCCTCAATATCATCCGAGCCGAAAATAACCGCAGGGCGCAAACGCACCTGGTCGGGACCTTTTAGTTTTTCGATACTTTCATTATCATAAACAACATTTTTGTTTGCCATTATATTACTCCTATTTATGAATAGTTATATATATTATACTCTATATATTGTGGTTAAGTCAAGGATTAGGACACAAAAAAACCGATATTCATACGAATATCGGTTAATAGTGACAAAATATTATTCGCCTATGTATTTAAGCGGGTCAACATACTTACCATCTATCATAAGTTCGATGTGCAAATGGTATCCGGTAGACCAACCCGTAGAGCCAACAGCCGCAATTTTTTGACCGCGTTTTACCTCTTCGCCTGCCGATACAAAAAGTTTACTTGCGTGGGCATAAAGGGTTTTAACGCCGTTACCGTGGTTAATGATTACGTGATAGCCGTAATCGTGATGCCATCCAGCAGTCAACACAGTACCCTCTTGTACAGCATAAATGGGGGTGCCTTTATTAGTGGCAATATCCACACCTTTATGAGAATAGTATCCCCTATCCTCTCTGAAAGGTGAAGAAACAAAATACGATGTTCTTGCAATGGGGAAAACCATATTGGTTGTAGCCGTGCCGTTAGCACTATCGTAAGCAGTGCCGACAACAACTATTTTATTAACAGGTGCCGAAACAATTTCGGGTGCCAACATTTTACGCTCACACTCAACACCGTCAATATACACTACCTGTTCAACCGAATGGTTAAGACCGTTTACACCGTCTACCGCAACCTCGCGGTAACCAATCAGTTTTTGGTCGGTTTTTTGCGTAATGGTGCCAAACGCAACAACAATATCCTCGCGGTATTTAGCGGTTGTTTTAACACTTAATGTACACAAATATTCGTTTATATCATCGGATTTTGAATAACTGTTATCAGCGCAGTAAATATCATTTATTACTACATTGTCAATAAATTCTGCCGTATTTTCAGCATTATCCATATCGTAACACGCAAGGCGTACTTCAATATACTCCTGCATTTCTTCGCGTGTTTTGGCAAAGGCAATATTTGTGCCGTTAACGGTTAAAGCAACACCTTTTTCAAGTGAATTTGTGTTTTCAAGCAATCTATCACACAAAAAAGACGGCGTATTTATGCGTTCCTTTAATGTAACGACCGCCTTAAACTCGGGCTGACCGATATACTGTGAAGCATTACCCCCTGCAACCTTATTGGATGCCAAATTTTCAGCAACCGTAAAATCGCGGCGATGAGCAACGGTTGAAATAACCTGACCGTTATACTCTACCTCATAGGCCACTGTAACACCCGAAGCGATGATACTTACTATACCGCATATAAGGCAAACCGCGGCAAATATTATTAACTTTACAAAGTAACTGGCATTTTGGATTTTGGATATAAATCCGGATACCTTTTCCTTCATAAATTTCCTCCAAAAAATTAAATATAAATCACAACATTTGCTATTATAACAAAAAGATTACAAAATTGCAACCTTTTTGTAATCTTTTTGAAATATTTATTAAAAAAGACCGATAATTCGGGTAAATTATCGGTCTTAATTATTAAAAATTAATATAATTATGCGGATTTTTCTTTTGTCCGTGGATTATAACCTCAAAATGAAGATGCGGCCCTGTTGAATTACCGGTTGAGCCAACTCTGGCAATGGTTTGTCCTTGTGTTACCCTGTCCCCCACCGAAACATAAAGCGCACTTGCGTGAGCATATAGGGTTTCTACCCCTGCACCGTGGTCTATTACAATGTGATATCCATATCCTGTATTGCTTTTAACTGATTTTGTAACAACGCCATCTTTCACGGCATATATCGGTTGGTTTTTAGGATAATAGGTACCAAGGTCTAGCGCATAGTGGCGGATGCTTCCGCGTTTTTCACCCTAATTTGATGTGATGGCATAAGAACCGCGCGGCAACGGACAAATCATCCCCTGAGAAGATACGGTTGTATCCTGCGGGTATTTAGTGCCTATTACAACTATTTTATTGACGGGTGCGGTAACCACCTGTTGTTCCAGATGCTCCCTTTGTTTTTCAACACCGTTTACAAATACCACCTTGTCCACATTATGATTTAAGCCGTTTTTACCCTCTTGTGTGGTTTTACGGTATGTAAACAACTGGTTGCTATCGTATTTTGTAACGGTTTTATACGATACCACAACATCCTCATTGTATTTGATGGTTGTTTGTACATTTAATGCATTGATTTCGCTTTCTACCACCGTATCATCATAAAGCGAAGCAACTGCACAATAAACATCCTTAAATTCCACCTTATCTACAAACTCGGATGAATTTTCATCGGCACCGCTTACATCATAAGACCTTAAACGCTCGGCTAAGAGTGGTTCTAACTCTTCCCTGGTTTTTGCAAATATTTTTTCCTCACCGTTAACTGTAAGCGCTACGCCCTTAACAATCTCCTGCGTATTATTTATAATGCCTTCTGCTATTGTTTGGGCGTTATCGATTTTTTTCTCTACGGTAATCACCTTTTTAAAGGTTGGCATATATATAAGGTTGTCCTTCTCGCCCGAAATTTCAGAAAGAGCAATTTCCTTTCCCTCATTAAACATATCAGTTTCTTTAACAAGGGCTATTTGTTCTCCGCCGTATTCTACACTGTAAGCCGTGGTCACCCCTGACGCTACCATACTGACAACACCGCAAACAACACACAGTACCGCAAACACAGACGGCATAACAATATTACGGTATTTACCGATAAACTCGGCCGTTTTAGACCATAACTGTTTCATATCTATAGCCCCTTTCTTTTTAATGCAAACACATTATAACAAAATTGTAACCTTTTTGCAACACTTGGAATAACTTACTAATTAAAATGCGGTGTGGAGACCACACCGCATTAATTTAAAACATTGATATTTGGTTAGTATCGGGCAATTCTCCCAATACACCCATATCGGACAACGCTTCTATAATGGTTTTAGAAACACCTGCCTGAGCACCAAAATCCTCTTTGGAAATAAAATCACCTTTTTGCGCCGTTTCGTAAAGCGATATTGCCGCTTTATCACCGACACCCGAAAGTGAGCCGAAGGGAAGGCGCATTTTACCGTTCTCGGGAACATATTTAACGGCGTGTGAATGTTTTAGGTCTATCGGCAAAATTTCTATACCGCGCTCGAACATCTCGTTAAATATAAGCATATTGCCGTAAACATCGAGTTCCTTTTGGGATGCTTCCTTACCTTTTTCTTCTATCGCTTTAAGGTATGTCTTTACCCCTTCCTTGCCCTTTAAAAGCGTTGGCACGTCAACATCTTCAGGACGGGCGGTAAAATAAGCACAATAAAATTCAAGCGGGTAATGTACCTTGTACCAAGCCAATCGAAGCGCCGAAATTACATATGCCGCAGCGTGAGCTTTGGGGAACATATACTTAATCTTATGACAACTTTCAATATACCAATCAGGCACACCAACAGCCCTCATATCATCCTCCATCGCACGCCACTCATCAGGCGATACCTTGCCCTTAGCAACAAGTCCTTTACGAACAGTCTCGGTAATCTTGAATGCTCTGCCTTCTTCCATACCTTGATGGATCAGATAAACCATTATATTATCACGCGTACCTATAACTTCGGAAATGGTGCATATGCCCTTTTCTATCAAATCCTTGGCATTGCCAAGATATACATCGGTACCGTGTGAAAGACCTGAAATTTGCAAAAGGTCGGCAAAATTCTTCGGTTTACAGTCGCGTAGCATCTCCATAACAAATTTGGTACCAAATTCAGGGATACAGTATGTACCTGTATGGGTTTTTATTTGCTCTTCGGTAACGCCGAGTGCCTTGGGCGATAAAAACAAACTGTAAACATCGGGGTCACTCATTGATACTTCGCTTATCGGCACACCCGAATATTCTTCAAGGTATTTATATGTTGTGGGCACAACGTGTCCGAGCTCATCAAGTTTAAGTATTGTATCGTGTATGGAATGGAAATCAAAGTGGGTGGTAACAATATCCGATTTTACATCATCAGCAGGATGTTGCACAGGACAAAAATCGTAAATTTCCTTATCCCTCGGCACAACGACCATACCCGCAGGGTGTTGACCCGTTGTTACCTTGATTTTGGCTTTTTCCACCTTTGCGGCAAGTCGGCTAAGTTCTGCATTGCTTAATACTATATTTTTTTCTTCTGCATAGTTTTTGGCAAGTCCGAATGCCGTTTTTTCGGCTATAGTAGAAATTGTACCGGCTTTAAAAACATTTTCCTTACCGAAAAGCGTCTCGGTATACTTCTGAACTTCACTCTGGAACTCGTTGGAGAAGTTAAGGTCGATATCAGGCACCTTATCGCCCTTGAAACCCAAAAATGTCTCAAAGGGTATATCGTGTCCGTCACGGCGGTATCTCGTACCGCATTTTATACAGTCCTTCTCGGGCAGGTCAAATCCCGAGCCGACCTCACCCTTTGTAAAGAACTCACTGAATTTACAGTTGGGACAATAATAGTGCGGCGCTATGGGGTTAACCTCGGATATACCCGCCATAGTGGCAACAAAGGATGAGCCAACACTGCCACGCGAACCCACGAGAAAGCCGTGCTCTTCACTATACGATACCAACTTTTGAGCCGTTACATACATTATGGAAAATCCGTTATTGATAATACCATTCAACTCTTTTTCAAGTCGTTTTGATACGATTTCGGGTATTTTACCCTCATAACCGTACATCGACATTGCCCTATCCCAACAAATTTTGCGAAGCAACTCATCCGAGCCCTCGATAACAGGCGGATAGTTACCCGGTGGTACCGGTACCACATCATCGGATATCATATCGGCAATTTTATTTGGATTTTCAACTACAAATTCATACGCTCTGTCCCCGAAATACGAGAAATCATCAAGCATTTCCTTGGTCGTTTTAAAATAAAGGGGCGCCTGATTATCAAAATCAGCATACTTTTTAGACTGAATTATTTTACGGATAATGGCATCTTCTTTTCTAAGGAAGTGCACATCTCCCGTTGCAACAACAGGAAGCCCCAATTCATCGGCAAGTTCTACAATCTTGCGGTTAAAATCTTTAATAACTTCAAAGTCAACTACATGTTGATAGGGATTTTCCTTAACCTGACCCGTTTTCTTATCGGTATAAACCTTGCTCGATTCTCTAATCATAAACTCGTTATTGCCGAGCGGTTGAATTTCAAGAAAATCGTAATAAGACGCAATCCTTAAAAGCTCCTCACGGGGTGCACCCTTAACTATGGCGTCATAAAGCTTGCCCGCCTCACATGCGGAGCCAAGCAAAATACCCTCACGGTGTTTATCAATAACACTTTTTAAAGATACAGGGGTATGATAAAAACTGTCAAGATGGGCAGTTGATACAATTTTATATAAATTTTTAAGGCCTGTAAGATTTTTAACCAAAATAATCTGATGGTAGCGTTGAAGCTTTGAAAGTTCGGTAACACCTTTTGTATCATCGGCAAAATATGCCTCAACACCGTAGATTACCTTAAACTCGCCACCGCCCTTGCGAATACCGCTTACTGCCGCGGCCGCATCGGGATATGCCTGTACTACGCCGTGGTCGGTAATTGCCACTGCCTTGTGGCCCCACTTATACGCGCGATTAATAATGTCGGCGGCGCTTACAACACCGTCTGATGCCGACATATTGGTATGACAGTGAAGTTCAACACGGCGAAGCCCCTCATAATCATCGGTTTCTTCGTATTTTTCTACACTGGCAAGCGCCTTAACCTCAACCACAAACTCGCCAGACCATTTATCGTAACGATAGTCACCGTTTACAATAACATAGTTACCGTCACTTAACGGTTTTAACTGTTTTTTCTTATCGGTATCTATAAATACACTCGCATTAAATGAGTTGGTTGAATCGCTAAAAGCAAATTTAACAATGCTCTTTTTCTCGCCGCGGCGGGTTGTTATATCTCGGATATCAACACCGAAAACCTCGCCCCACGCACAAACATAAGTGCTGCCCTCGGCAAACTCAGGCGGTGCTATGTTTATCAAGGGTTTTACCCTGGTGTCAATTTTTCTGCCAAAAAAGAGCTTGGCGCTTTCAAGATATATAGGCAACCCATCGGTTGGTTTATAGTTATATACCTTTTTCGGTTCTTCTTTCTTCACTTCGGCTTTTTTGCGAACAGGAATTTCCGGCACAGGTTCAATTTCAATATTTTCAAGTTGTCCGTCAAATTCAATCTCGAATTTCATTTTGAACATATCGTATAAAATCTCATTGAACTTATGCTCAAAATCACTCATTTTTATGGTTTCATATCCACCGTATTTAAGCGTAATATAAAGTGAAAAACCTTCAAGAGAAAACTCGGCGTCCTTAAAATAGCCATTAAGTAACGCATTTTTTTGTTTTAACTTTTCTACAATATCGGCACCTGCCTCATCACAAAATGCCTCGGGTGCAAAAAAGCACTCAATATTGGCATCAGAAAGCAATAGTTCCTTTATAAGCGTATCCTTAATATCAGCAATCGAAGAAAATGATATGTATTTATCCGAATATAGTTTTATATCCAGGGCGCGCTCATCCGATACCGTGCAATTTATCAGCACGGCATTTTCGGTTAAACTACGCTGCTCTTCGGTTAAATGATTTTTAAAAACATCTAAAAATTTTGCTGATGCCATCTTAAAACTCCTACATTTTTTCTACTTCTTTTACAAGCTCATCAAGTATGCAGTCCTCTGCTATTTTTCGCTTTGTACCGTCTTTTTTGAAAAGCACTGCACAACCATCACCGCCTGCAATACCAATATCGGCGGCCGCCGCTTCACCGGGGCCGTTTACTACACAACCCATTATAGCAACGGTGATATCTTTATCTATATTTTTAAGGCGGTCTTCTGCCGCATGTGCCAAACCTATTAAATCTATTTTTGTTCTGCCACAGGTAGGGCAAGAAACAAATTTTATACCGGCTTTTCTTAAATCTATTGCTTTTAGCAAATTCTTTGCGGCTTCGACCTCCCTTATGGGATTGTCGGTCAGCGATACTCTTACGGTATTACCTATACCGCGAAGAAGCAAACCGCCCAAAGCGGCGCTCGATTTTATAACTCCCATATTGTATGTACCCGCCTCGGTAACACCGAGATGTAACGGGTACGGGCATTTTTCAGCCGCCAGTACATATGCCGCATAGGTACGCGCAGTATCAGAAGATTTAAGGGACAGCACTATATCATCAAAATCAAATTTATTAAGCAGTGATATATGGTAAAGTCCGCTTTCCACCATAGCTTCGGGTGTTGCGGCGCCGTAGCGGGCAAGAATCTCCTTTTCTAACGAGCCGGAATTAACACCGATTCTAATAGGCACACCCGCCGACTTACAGGCATCAGCAACCTTTTTTACATTTTGTTCATTGCCTATATTGCCTGGGTTTATACGAATTTTATCAACACCCGCAGCCACGCTTTCAAGCGCTAAACGGTAATCAAAATGTATATCGGCTACAAGCGGGATATTGATTTTTTCCTTTATTTTATAAATAAGCTCTACTGCGGCTTTATCGGGGACCGACACGCGTACAATCTCGCATCCTGCCTTTTCAAGCTCAACCGCCTGTTTTACATTGCCTTCAATATCATCAGCGCGGACATTAAGCATAGATTGAATAGATACCGGCGCACCGCCGCCTATAAACATATTTCCAACCTTGATTTTTTTTGTAATATCGTTAGTATACATACACTACCCCATTATTAACTTCAATATGTCTTTAAATGTTACTAAAATCATAATGCCAAATAAAAGTACAAAACCCACCGTATGCACAACACCCTCAAATTTTTGGGGTACGGGCTTTTTGAATATCATTTCGAACAGTATAAACAATAATCTTCCGCCATCAAGCGCCGGAAGAGGCAATAAATTAAATATGCCGAGATTTATGGTTATAAGCGCCATAATGGGTATTAAATTTAAAAGACTTGCCTTTGCCGCACTGCCTATTGCCGCCGTAACACCAACCGGTCCCGACACAGCATTAAGCCCAAACTTACCGCCTATTAAATCGACAAGCGAAAACCATACGACCCTTGCATAAGAAAGCGATGTCTTTAAGGTTTGTTTTAAATAATTTACAAATGTTTTTTGTTCGGGCTCAACGAAAAAATCAACCGCAATATAATCTATGCCTTCGATTTCTTCGGTTTTAAATGTGACATCTTCCAGTTTTATCTTTTTACCATCTCTTAAAACCGTAAGATCAACCTTACCATCGGATACGCCCGTAAAAGCATAGCTTAAATCGTAGGTTGAATAAATTTTTCTTGTATCTACGGCCACTATTTTATCGCCTGCTTGAAGCCCTGAATTTACACTCACGGCATCATCAGCAAACTGAGCCACAGTGGTTGTAGCAAAATATTCACCGGGTGCTAACGATACCGCAACCAGTATAAAACCTAAAATAAGGTTAAACACAGCACCGGCTATAACTATTATAAATCGGCGCCAAGCCGCCTTTTTACAAAAAGCGCGGCAATCAGTGCTTTCTTCATCTTCACCCTCCATAGCGCAGTAGCCACCAAGGGGTATTAAATTAATTTTATATGTGGTCTCGCCCCACTTTTTTGAAAAAAGTTTTGGACCGAAGCCAACCGCAAACTCGTTCACCTTAACGCCTAACGATTTTGCGGCGATAAAATGGCCAAACTCGTGTATAATTATAAGCGCAATAAAAATAAGCACCGCCACGGCATATGGCCAAATGTTATTCAAAACCGAAATAAATGAAGAAATAATCTCCACCCTGCTTTCTATTTATTTTGCAAGTTTTCTTACCAACTCGCGTGCCGCTTCATCGGCGGCAAAAACATCGTTTATATGGAAATTTTTGGATGTCTCCTGATTTTCTATTGCCGCCTCTACCAAAACGGCAATTTGTAAGATTTTGATTTTACCCTCTAAGAAAAGCTTAACCG